>NZ_JALBGX010000151.1:0-15038 GCF_023006465.1 Rhizobium sp. PRIMUS64
AATGGCGGGCGATGGCGGCAAGCGCGGCTGCGCGGATCGCGAAGGAGAGAATCAGCGCTATCGCGCCATAGGTGCCGATCCGGCTGTCCTTCATGATGAGGAGGCTGTGCTCGCGGCTCTTGCCGCCGCCGATGCCGTCGGCCGTATCGGCCAGGCCGTCCTCGTGCAGCGCGCCGGTGACGAAGACCTGGATGGAAAGCGCGATCAGGGCTGCCATCAGCGGATCGGCGCGCAGCCCCAAAAGCAGGAGGAGGGCGAGTGCAGGGATCAAGCCGATGACGATGCCGGCGAAGGGAAAGGCGCGCACCAGCGGGCCGAGCCTGCCGTCATAGCCCTTGAACAGCAATTGCGGCATGGGAATGCGGCTGAGGAAGGCGACGGCGCGGGCGGTATCGACCGCATAGTCCTTGATCTTCATTCTGCTTCGTTCTGCCGGAGGTCATCTCGGCTTATGGTCGCGGCTGCGCTTTTGGAGTTGTTCGCCTCGTCCGCCCGCTTTAAGAGAGTTGCCATCCGCAAAGAAGCTGATTTGCGTGGAAAAAACAAGAAATACCCGGATTTATAGGAAAACCGCACAGATGAGCGTTTCAGGCCTGCCGTTCGACGATTTCCGTACCCTGCTTCGTGACCTGCCGGGGCCGGATGCCCGCGCGCTGGTGGCCGCGCGCGAACGTGACGCGCAGCTGACCAAGCCGCCGGGCGCGCTCGGACGGCTCGAGGAGATCGCCTTCTGGCTTGCCGCCTGGACCGGCCGCACACCTGCCGTCAACCGGCCGCTGGTGGCGATCTTTGCCGGCAATCATGGCGTTACCAAGCAGGGCATCACGCCCTTTCCACCAACGGTGACGCAACAGATGGTCGAGAACTTCGCAGCGGGTGGTGCTGCGATCAATCAGATCTGTGTCGCCTATGATCTCGGACTGAAAGTCTTCGATCTGGCGCTCGATTATCCTACCGGTGATATCACCGAGGAGGCAGCACTTTCCGAGCGCGATTGCGCCGCGACCATGGCCTTCGGCATGGAGGCGATCGCCGGTGGCACCGACCTGCTCTGCATCGGCGAGATGGGCATCGGCAATACGACGATTGCGGCGGCGATCAACTATGCGCTCTACGGCGGTTCGGCGCGTGACTGGGTGGGACCCGGCACCGGTTCGGAAGGTGAGATGCTCGAGCGCAAAATCGCGGCGGTGGAAAAGGCGGTGGCGCTGCATGGTGACCATCTCGACGATCCGCTCGAGATCATGCGCCGGCTCGGCGGCCGCGAGATCGCGGCAATGGCCGGCGCCATTCTTGCTGCTCGCATGGAGCGCATCCCGGTGCTGATCGACGGTTATGTCGCGACCGCGGCGGCAGCGATCCTGAAGGCCGCCAATCCGTCCGCGCTCGATCATTGCCTGATCGGCCATGTCTCCGGCGAGCCCGGACATCTTCGCGCAATCGAGATGCTCGGCAAGACGCCGCTTCTGGCGCTCGGCATGCGGCTTGGCGAAGGCACCGGTGCGGCGCTTGCCGCCGGCATCGTCAAGGCCGCCGCCGCCTGCCATTCCGGCATGGCGACCTTCGCCCAGGCGGGTGTGTCGAATAAGCATTAAGGCCGCGGCCGGCGCCGTCGATCCGCACGCGTTCGCTTGCGCCGCCCAAATGGATTCGGTATTTGCGTATTCGCTCATCGAAGGGGAGGCGGCAAAGCCTCTCCCGGTCTGTGATGCAACGGGAAGAGGAGAGGGCATCTTGACGAAGCCTGCGGTGACGAAAGAGACCGGACTTCGGCATTTCATCGCCGCCGCCAGCTACTCCTGGGCGGGCTTCCTGCGAGTGCTGAAAGAGGCAGCCTTCCGCCAGGAACTTGGCTTCTTCATCGTTTCGATCGCGGCGCTGGCGTTGGTGGGAGCCACTGCCGGCGAGATCGTCGTCGCGGTGCTTCTGTTTCTCGGGCTCTTTTCGATGGAGGCGATGAATACCGCCGTTGAAGAGGTGATCGACCGGATTTCGCCGGAGATTTCGATCGTCGGCAAACACGCCAAGGATCTCGGCTCCTTCGCGGTAACCTGCATGATTGCCGCCTGCTGCCTCTATCTCGGCTTCGTCCTCGGCAAGCACCTGTTCTTTGGATCTGGATGATTTCACGCTGGATCGGCCGAAAATCTGAATCCGGATCCAAATCAAAAAATCCAACATGATGTCGCCCGAAAAACCGCTCACACTTCTCGGCATCATGCTTTAGCTGAATCAGGCAAAACTCTTGCGCTTGCGCAACACGGCCTGAGCCTCCTCGACGGCCGGCAGGCTCTGGAGCACGCGCTTGGCAGGCAGGATGGCGATGACCTCTGTGCCCTCGCGCAGCTTCGATTTCAGCAGGAACTGCCCATCATGCTTGGCAAGGATCGCCTGGACGATCGGCAGGCCGAGGCCGGTACCCTGTTCGGCGCTCTTGATGGCGATCGAGCCCTGGCCAAAGGCCGACAGGACGACGGGAATCTCTTCTTCCGGAATGCCGGGGCCGTTGTCCTTGATCGAGATGTACTGTCCGCCACCAGCTGTCCAGCCGACCTTGACGTGGATCTCGCCGCCCTGCGGCGTGAACTTGACGGCATTGGAGAGAAGGTTGAGCACCACCTGGCGCATCGACTTCTCGTCGGCCCAGATGGCCGGCAGCTGCCGCTCGAACTGGTCCGAAATGGCAATGTTCTTGGCGCGGGCGCGCAGCTGGACCATGCCGATGCAATCTTCGGTGATATCGAGCAGCGAAATCGCCTCCTCGCTCAACTCGTATTTGCCGGCCTCGATGCGTGACAGGTCGAGGATCTCGTTGATGAGATCGAGCAGATGCTGGCCGGAGCGGTGGATATCGCCAGCGTATTCCTTGTAGGTCGGATTGGCGAGCGGCCCCATGACTTCGGCCGACATCACCTCAGAAAAGCCGAGGATGGCGTTGAGCGGGGTTCTGAGCTCATGCGACATGGAGGCAAGGAAGCGGGACTTGGCGAGGTTTGCCTCTTCGGCGCGGCGGCGAGCTTCGTCCGACATCGATTTCGCCACTTCCAACTCGGCGATCAGGTCGTCCTTCTCCGACTGGTATGAGAGAATTCTGAGGTTCGACTTGAAGAGCCGGTCGCTGATATAATTGAAGAAGACCAGGGTGGTGGTGAAGGCCCCCGTCAGGCTGATTTCGAGGAGGTCCCGCGACAGGCCGCTCTTGGCGGCGAGCGCCAGGACCGCGGGCGAGAAGGCGGCGAGCACGGCGGGCGTCAGCATGAAGTTCGACATCGCCGTGACGGAGAGCGCGATCAGCAGCGTCGCGCCCTTATAGAGAATGAAGCTCGACGGCTCGCAGGTGTCGCAGCCTTGCAGCGCGAAGACGGCCCAGCAGCAGCCGAGCAGGAACTGGCCGAGCAGCAGCAGGCGGCGCCATTTGCGGGCGCTCTCGGAGGTGATTTCCTGCCGGCGTGCGCGCCGCGCCAGCAGGATATTGCCGGTGTGACAGGTGAGTGTCAGCAGCGCCCAGAAGAGCAATTGCGTATTCTGGGTGAAATAAACGCCAAGCGCGGTGATGATGACGACGAAGAGCGGCATGATCGTCGCGCCCTGCAGCACCGATGCCACATACATGTTGAGCACGTCACGATCGAAGGAGGAATTTGACGCATGACCGGACTGAAGACGTTCGCGCGTCTGCCGCACGGCCTTGGAAACGGCCTTGTTGCGGTGGCTGCGCGACCTGTCGACGATGATCTTGTCGGTCGATGTGCTTACGCCGGTACTCATGTGCACGTTGAAACTTCATCCCAGGGTGGATAAGAGCTTAATCGACAATTCTTAAGAAGATGTTTGCCATCTTTGCCAAGGATTTGTTTTTTAAGGAGGCAAAAGCGTGACACGGGGCCTGCGCCTGATTCGCGACGGCGTGACCGCTTTTGCCCTGCTGGCGCTCGTGGCGCTGATCGCCGCCAAGCTCAATGATGCGGCAAAAATCGAGTATATGGGTGCTTTCCATGCCGCCGACGGCGACAGTCTGACATTGGGAGCCGAACGTTTGCGCCTCGAAGGCATCGATGCGCCGGAGCTCAACCAGAGCTGCGAGCGGGCAGGGAAGGCCTGGTCCTGTGGCCGCGCGGCGCGCGAGGCGCTGCAGGGCATGGTGCTGGCATCCGGAACGCTTTGTCAGGGCAGCCGGCACGACCGCTACGACAGGCTGCTCGTCATCTGCCGGAGCGGGGCGGGCGGCGACATCAATGCCGCCATGGTGCGCCAGGGCATGGCCATCTCCTATGGCAGTTACGCCAAGGAGGAGGCCGACGCGAAGGCTCAAAAGGCGGGCCTCTGGGCCGGGACTTTCGAGCGGCCACGCGATGTGCGCGACCATGCGCGCCAGAGTTCCGGTTTCGACGGCGCCCTGCACCTCATCGGGCGGATCGTCGGATGGGAGTAAAGTCATGACCGACGAAGCCATGCTGGAGACGCTGCGGCGGGAGATCGCCTCCTGCCGCATCTGTCGAGACGCGCCGGCAAAAGGCATCGCGCACCGGCTGCCGCACGAGCCGCGCCCGGTGGCCGTGATCTCGTCGAGCGCACGCATCCTGATCGCCGGGCAGGCGCCCGGGCTTCGGGTGCATGAGAGCGGGCTGCCGTTCGACGATGCCTCAGGCGACCGGCTGCGGTCATGGCTTGGCGTTGACAGGGCAAGCTTCTATGACCGCGACCGATTCGCTATTGTCCCGATGGGCTTCTGCTTTCCTGGCTACGACGGCAAGGGCGCGGATCTGCCGCCGCGGCGCGAATGCGCGCCCCTTTGGCGGCAAAGGGTGATTTCGGCCATGCCACAGATCGAACTGGTACTGGTCATCGGCCAATATGCGCAGGCTTGGCATATGGCCGGTGAAAGGCGGGACAATATGACCGAGACGGTGCGGGCATGGCGTGGCTGTCTTCTGTCCAACCGATCGCCGGCGGTGCTGCCGCTGCCGCATCCGAGCTGGCGCAATAGCGGCTGGCTGAAGCGCAATCCCTGGTTCGAGAAAGAATTGCTCCCGGTCTTGCAGGAACGGACGAAAATGCTGCTTTCCTGAAACAAAATTCTTTTAGTTGCGCGGAATCGAGTTATACAAAGAAAATAATTCGAAAGGACTGTTGTGCGCATGGACCGCCTCGACCGAAAAATACTGCGTCTTCTGCAAGAAGATTCGACGCTTGCCGTTGCCGATCTCGCCAAGAAAGTGGGGCTTTCGACGACGCCGTGCTGGCGGCGCATCCAGAAGATGGAAGAAGACGGCGTCATCAAGCGCCGAGTCGCCATCCTCGATCCGGAGAAGGTCAACACCAAGGTCACCGTCTTCGTGTCGATTCGCACCGCCACTCATTCGATCGAATGGCTGCGCCGCTTTTCCGAGGTGGTCGCCGAATTCCCCGAAGTGGTCGAATTCTACCGGATGAGCGGTGATGTCGATTATCTCCTGCGAGTCGTTGTGCCCGATATTGCCGCCTATGACGCCTTTTATAAGCGGATGATCGCCAAGATCGAGATTCGCGACGTTTCCTCCGCCTTTGCGATGGAGCAGATTAAGTATTCGACGCAGTTGCCGCTCGACTACATGATTCTCGATAATGCCAAATCAAACGAGGATTGAGGTCAAGCGTGCGGCCGTGACCGCACGCGATAATGCAAAATCCAATGAGGGCTGAGACCGGGCGTGAGTCTGCGACCTCAGATATGCCCCTAGGAGGCGGCGTGTGCACTCCGGCTGCACGTGGATTGCCGGTTCGGCAAAGGCCGAGGTCAGGCACGTGCGATCTGCTATTGAAAAAAAAGCCTCAAAAATAGCGAAAAAACGCTCAAATCGACCGAAGTTCCTGGAAAAGTGAATAGCCTGGTAAGGATTCCCGGGTTATGTTCGATGAAACCAGTGGGCGATATGTCATAATTTCGTCTCATTGGTATCGAATTCAGGACACTATGTTCTAAACCGCCACCTTGTTTGTGCTCATTAGCCGGCGGTAGAATTTATGCGCTTCACCAGTATGTTCGACGGGGGTCGGACGGTGGAGAATTTGACAAAGGGGTTTAGGGTTTGCGGCTTGCGATGGAAGATTTCCGTCGCGGAGCCGTTTGGCATGTCTTTCGTATAAATATTTGAAATTGTTGTATAAAAATCACGTTGTCGGGGAAAGTTGCCCGTGAGAACCCATCTGGCGTGTATCGAGAATTGCTTGATAGGGCCTTGTATGTGATGACGGTTTGGCGGTTCGATCGATCCGCACGCCGAGATGGCTGTTCAAACTGGGCCGGCTTCAAATCGACTACCCGATCTGAAGCCAGCCCCGATCGACAAAGGAATGGATTGGTAAATGAACATCAGAATGGTTTTGCTTGCATCAGCAGCAGCATTTGCTGCATCGACGCCGGTTCTTGCAGCTGACGCTATTGTTGCTGCTGAGCCGGAACCGGTTGAATATGTTCGCGTCTGCGACGCCTACGGCACCGGCTACTTCTACATCCCGGGCACCGAAACCTGCCTCAAGATCGAAGGCTACATCCGTTTCCAGGTTAACGTTGGCGAAGACGTCGGCGGCGATTCGGACTGGGATGCCGTCACCCGCGGTCAGGTTCAGTTCACGGCCAAGAGCGACACCGAATATGGTCCGCTGACCGGCGTCATCGTCATGCAGTTCAATGCTGACAACGCCACGGCTCAGGACGCCATTCTCGATTCCGCTTACCTCGACATCGCGGGCTTCCGCGCTGGTCTGTTCTACAGCTGGTGGGACGATGGTCTCTCTGGCGAAACCGACGACATCGGCTCGGTCGTAACGCTGCACAACTCCATCCGCTATCAGTATGAAAGCGGCACCTTCTACGCTGGTATCAGCGTCGATGAACTGGAAGACGGCGTTTATCAGGGTGACGTGGATCCCGTCACCGGCCTCCTTGTTCCGAACGATGGTCCGAACAATGTCGGCGTTGCCTTCGGCATCGGCGGCACTGCCGGCGCGTTCAGCTACCAGGTCACTGGCGGCTGGGACGTCGACAACGAAGACGGCGCTGTCCGTGCAATGGGTACGGTTGACATCGGTCCCGGTACGCTCGGCCTCGCTGCTGTGTACTCTTCCGGCCCGAACTCCTACTACTCGACGGCTGAATGGGCAGTTGCTGCCGAATACGCCATCAAGGCAACCGACAAGCTGAAAATCACCCCGGGTGTTCAGTACTACGGCAACTACATCGGCGGTGCCAGCGCGTTTGACACCGTTCCTAGCGATTACGACGGTGCCGGTGATGCATGGAAGGTCGGTCTGACCGTTGATTACCAGATCGTCGACAACTTCTACGCCAAGGCTTCGGTTCAGTACCTCGATCCGGATGATGGCGACGACTCCACGACGGGCTACTTCCGTCTGCAGCGTTCGTTCTAATCCACTTGGTGGATATGCTCCCGGTCTTCGGACCGGGAGCACTTAAATCAGTTTCTGATCCGAGTGACCTCCGATCAGCTACGGGGACGGGTCCGGTCTTCCCTGCCGGACCGTCCTTGCAGCGTTTTTGACGCACAGTCTTCAAGGCAGTCTTTCAGGATCGTCTTTTCAGGTGAGCCGAACAGGTACGTTGCGTATCGCACGTCGGCATCTGCCCGCCTCGTTTCTTGAGGCACCCCGTTTTCAATCTTTCAAACGAGCTGGATCCACCGATAGATTTATCGCGCGGACGGCTGTTGGTCTGTCTTCCTATGCGGTGTTGGCTGGCTTTGTCGCAACAGGTCGCGAAAAGAAAATCCAATGCCGACAATGTGATCACCGCTTTTTGGGAGAGAGGATACAACCCTTGCTGGGGGCCGGCATTCATTCCTACTCGCGGATAGCTTGTTCTTATGGACGATCTCAACGACTACTATTATTTCGCCGCTGTCGTCTCCAGCGGCGGTTTCGCTTCTGCAAGTCGCGATCTCAAAATACCACGTTCGAAACTCAGCAGGCGGGTCAGCCGGCTTGAGGAAGGGCTTGGTGCAAGGCTCATAGAACGCTCGACCCGTCACTTCCGGGTGACTGAGATCGGCCAAGCTTTCTACGAAAGATGCCAGACCATCCTGCAGGAGGCCGATCGCGCCAAGTCGATCGTCAGCGAGGCTCAGTCCGACCCGCAAGGTGTGGTGCGCATGGGCTGCCCGCTTGGCCTCGTCGACATCTCGGTCGGGGGAATCCTGCCCGAATTCCTGGAACGTTATCCGAAGATCAAGCTGCAGATCATCGGCTCCGACCGGCGCGCCGACCTCATCAACGAACGAATCGACCTTGAAGTGAGAGCGACCAACGAGCCGGAGACGCAGACGAGTCTGACGATGCGCAAGCTCGACCGTATCAGGCGTATCCTGGTTGCAAGTCCGTCGCTCGTCGAGCGCACTGGCACCTTGAGTTGCGTGGACGAACTCGCCGACCTGCCGACGCTGGCAATGACGTCATGGGTATCGTTCCATACCTGGGAACTGGTCGGTCCGAATGACGCCAAGCGGGTGATTCGGCATCAGCCACGGCTCACCTGCCGCAGCATGACCGCTATCCTCGACGCGGCCCGTGCCGGCCTCGGCTTCGGGCTTTTGCTCGAAAGTGCCTGCGAGGCCGATCTCCAGGCCGGCAAGCTGGTGCGGGTGCTGCCAGAATGGCAGTCGGAGGAGAGCCAGTTCTATATCGTCTTCACGACAGCCAAGGGCATGCCGCCGGCGGTGCGGGTCCTGATCGATTTCCTGGTCGAAAAATCCAAACAGCATTGACTTACAGCGCCACGCGAGCCGGCATTCGCCTTATATCAACCGTGCCAATAGCTTTTCGCCAGCCAACTCCCTGACGGCATCCTTGCCGATCCAGCGGGCGGTTTTGTCAGGGCTTTCCGCCAGGGCCTTTGCGAGCGTCAGTGCCGGCGCATGGCAGGTGAGATTGCGCTTGCCGATGCTGCGCAGCGCCCAGTTGACCGCCTTGCGCACGAAGTTTCGCGGGTCGCCGGCATGGGCCTCGATCAGCGGCAACCAGGCAAGGATGGTCGCATCAGGTTCCTTTTTTAAGTGAACCGCGGCACCGGCAATCATGGCGAAGGCGGTGCGCCTGATAAATTCACGCTCGTCTGCGGCGAAGTCTGAGATGAGCTCGTCCAGCTGGGCTTCAACGAAGATATCGGCGGCGCAATCGACGATCTCCCACGAGTTGAAATCATTGGCCCAACTTCGAGCCTCTTCCATGGTCAACCGCTTCGGCTCGGCGGTGTAGAGGGCGAGCAGGCGGGCTTCGCGGATATCGCTTCGCCAGAGCTGCATTGCCCTGGCGTGATCCTTCTTCGCCAGTCCGGCGACCGCCCTGATATCGGGATTGGAGATACCGAGGGCGCGATCGGTGACGATGCCAAAGCGCGCCATGCCGGCAACATTCTCCTCCGAGCGCAGCGTTTCGAGATGCGCGATCAATTCGGCCGCATCGGAGGAGGGGCCGATCATTTTTCGAGGCGGGCGAGCAGCGAGGATGTGTCCCAGCGATTGCCGCCCATTGCCTGCACGTCGCCATAGAACTGGTCGACGACGGCGGTGACCGGCAGCTTGGCGCCGTTGCGGCGGGCTTCGGTGAGCACGATGCCGAGATCCTTGCGCATCCAGTCGACCGCGAAGCCGAAATCATACTTGCCTGCGTTCATGGTCTTGTGGCGGTTTTCCATCTGCCAGGAGCCGGCTGCCCCCTTGGAGATCACCTCGACCACCTTTTCGATATCGAGGCCAGCACGCTTGCCGAAATGCAGCGCTTCGGCAAGTCCCTGGACGAGGCCGGCAATGCAGATCTGGTTGACCATCTTGGTCAACTGGCCCGAGCCTGCCGGTCCCATCAAACCAACCATGCGGGCATAGGCGTCGATGACAGGTCTGGCGCGTTCGAAGACGGCCTCGTCGCCGCCGCACATGACGGTCAGGACACCGTTTTCAGCGCCGGCCTGGCCGCCGGAGACAGGAGCGTCGATGAAATCGACACCTTTTTCCTTTGCCGCGGCATAAAGTTCGCGGGCGACTTCAGCGCTGGCGGTGGTGTTGTCGATCAGCACCGAACCTGGCTTCATGCCGTGCAGGGCGCCGTTCTCGCCCAATGTCACCGACCGGAGATCTTCGTCATTGCCGACGCAGACGAAGACGAAATCGGCACCCGCGGCGGCCTCGGCCGGGGTGGAGGCGGATTTGCCGGAGAATTTCTCGGCCCAGGCGGCGGCTTTTTCGGCGGTACGGTTGTAGACGGTAACATCGTGGCCGCCCTTCGTCTTCAGATGGCCCGCCATGGGGAAACCCATGACGCCGAGACCGATGAACGCGACTTTAGCCATATGTCCTATCCTTTTCCTCAAGTGCAAGTTCGAGGATTAACCGAAACGGCGGGAGCAGAAAAGCCCGTGAAGACGGACTTCCTTCGGATTGACGCATATGAGGCTGGCCACCCTTCGGAGCAGCCCTAGATCGGGGAGAGGGCACAATGTTTCCGGAGGGTGACATGAGCGAAATTCCGACGATCAAGCCGCGGCGCAAAGGCCGCAGCGGAATGCAGGCTATGCTCGTTCCATCGCTGCAGATGGTCGCAGAGCAGATTCGATCAGCACCGGAAGGTGTCCTTACCGACGTCGGCGTTCTCCGCCGTCGTCTCGCTGACCAATATCGGGCGGATGCCTGTTGCCCGGTAACCGTGCAGCGGCATTTGCGCGCGATCGCCGAACTGTCCTTCGGCGCATTTGAGAAGAGTGAGCCGGTTTCGACGGTCACGCCCTATTGGCGCATCGTCGATCCCGCAAGCCTGCTTGCGAACCGTCTTGCCGGCGGCCCCACCTTTATCCGGGAGCGTCTGGCCGCCGAAGGTTGGGAAGGAAGCGGAATAGTAGCCGGCATAGCGGACGCGCGAAAAAAATCCGCTTAAGGGCGATTTCCGGGCCGCAAAATTTCAGCAAAGGCCGAATCTCGCAAATAAAATTGTCGATATAAATTATAGATTTCATCATCATGGCATTCATCACTGACAGGTCGACCAGCCGAAAACAGGCTTGGCACCATGAAAAAGGGGAAAGTCATGATTTCACGTCGACAAACGCTCGGGCTTTTCGCAGCGACCGCGGCTACGGCAATCCTGCCGGCTGTCAGGCCGGCACGCGCTGCTGCCAGCGAGTTCCGTATCGGTTGGCAGAAGAACGGCGTGCTGGCGCTCGCCAAACGTCGCAGCGCACTTGAGAAGCGGCTTGCCGATCGCGGCATTACCGTCAGCTGGTCGGAATTCACCTCCGGCCCGCCGCTTCTCGAAGCATTGGGCGCCGGCGCTCTCGATTTCGGCGCGACCGGCGATGTGCCGCCGCTCTTTGCCCAGGCGGCCGGCGGGCAGCTCTATTATGTCGGTCTCTACAAGGGTAGCCCGGCAGCCTCGGCCATCCTCGTGCGCAAGGATTCGCCCATCAAGACGCTTGAAGACCTCAAAGGTAAAAAGGTCGCTTTCAAGCGCGGCTCCAGCGCGCATAATGTAACCGTCAAGGTTCTGCGCAAGGCAGGCCTGAAGCCCGAAGATGTCGAGCAGGTCGATCTTTCGCCGCCGGATGCTGCCGCCGCGTTCAAGAATGGCAGCATCGACGCCTGGTCGATCTGGGATCCTTATCTGGCGATTGCCGAAGCTGATCCGGAGACACGTATCCTGACGACCGCCGAAGGCATCGTCGACTCCTACAGTTTCTTTCTCGCCAACCGTGATTTCACCGATGCCAACGGGCAAGTGGTCGTCGACGTGATCGATGAGCTTGCCAAGGTCGGCAAGTCGGCACAGAGCAATCTCGACGAAACGGTGAAGGAGCTTTCCGAAATCACCGGCGTGCCGGCTGACGTGACGCGCGTGACATTGACGCGCAAGGGCGCCGATCTCGGCAGCGTCTCGACGATCACCGATGCTGCCGCCGCCTATCAGCAGGCGCTCGCAGACGAGTTCTATGGACTCGGTATCCTGCCGAAGAAGCTTACGACCGGCGACATCGTCTGGCGTCCCAAGGCGAGCTGATTTTTCGACCAGGGCTAAGATTTCCGCGGGGCGGCATGGAGAGGGTCTTCATGCCGCCAAACCGGAAAAATATTCTCCAAAACGGATTATAATAGCAAATTGATATTGTCGATCTAATTAGTGGTCTATGTCAGTATCCTGACGATCGACGCGGACACTGAAAGGCGTCGGCCAGCCACCATCCGATCGACAGGGATATTTCAGATGCTCACGCATAGATGGACAGCCGGCCTTACTACAGCCTCCGCCGCCACCGCGATCCTCCCAAGCATTCGCGCGGCGGCGGCGCCGAGTGGGCAGACAGTCTGCTTGTTGCCGCTTGCCAGCGGCCATCTCCACCGCGCGAATTGATTTTCGAATTTCGCAGCTAAAGGACCGTCTTCCATGACCACCACCTCCCATACAGGTACATCCAAACCTATCAATTTCCTCTGGTTCATCCCGACATCGGGGGACGGCACCTATCTCGGCTCCTCCGAGCTCAACCGGGCGCCAGAGATTGGTTATCTCACGCAAATCGCCCAGGCTGTCGACCGGCTCGGCTATTCCGGCGTACTGCTGCCGACCGGGGTTGCCTGCGAGGAATCCTTCGTGACCGCCGCCGCCCTTGCCGCAAAGACCGAGAAGCTGCAGTTCCTGGTGGCGATCCGCCCCGGCACGGCATCGCCTGCCTATTACGCGCGTCTTGCGACGACGCTCGACCGCATCTCCAACGGCCGGCTGCTGCTCAACATCGTCGTCGGCGGCAGCCCGGCGGAGCTTGCCGGCGATGGCATCCATCTCGAGCATGACGAGCGCTACGCCCATGCCGAGGAGTTCTTCACCGTATTTGAGGAACTGCTGGAAAAGGGAACGG
Source organism: Rhizobium sp. PRIMUS64 (assembly GCF_023006465.1). NCBI lineage: Bacteria > Pseudomonadati > Pseudomonadota > Alphaproteobacteria > Hyphomicrobiales > Rhizobiaceae > Rhizobium > Rhizobium sp. PRIMUS64. The sequence continues at coordinate 12,893 of NZ_JALBGX010000151.1, forward strand.
CAAGCTTCGACGGCAAATATATCAAGGCGACCAATGCGCGCCTTGGCTTCCCCTCGGTGCAGAACCCGCGCCCGCCGCTCTATTTCGGCGGCTCGTCGGATGCCGGTATCGATTTCTCCGTCGGCCGCGTCGACAAGTACCTGACCTGGGGCGAGCCGCCGGCACAGGTTGCCGAGAAGATCACCAAGGTGCGCAAGGCCGCCGGCGAACGCGGCCGCGAGGTGAGCTTCGGCATTCGTCTGCACTTCATTGTGCGCGAAACCGATGATGAGGCGTGGGAGGCAGCCGAGCGGCTGATCCGTCATCTCGACGACGATACGATCCGCGAGGCGCAGGAGCGCTTTGTCCACGAGTCCGACTCGGTCGGCCAGAAGCGCATGGCCGCCCTTCATGGCGGACGCCGCGACAAGCTCGAAGTCTCTCCGAACCTCTGGGCCGGTGTCGGCCTGGTGCGCGCCGGTGCGGGCACGGCGCTGGTTGGCTCGCCGAAGACGGTGGCCGCGCGCCTTCGCGAATATCAGGAGATCGGCATCGATACGGTGATCGGCTCCGGCTATCCGCATCTCGAAGAGGCCTATCGCGTCGCCGAGCTGCTTTTCCCCGAGCTTGGCATCACTCGCGAGCAGCAGCGCCTGGGCTTCAACAACGAGTTCGGCCGCAAGCAGATCTTCGCAGGCGGCAGCCATGGCGGCAATCTGAAAGTCGTCTCCGGCTCCTGAGTTCGAACGAAGACGCAGAGCGTGACACCGCCGCAAGCCGCTTACGGCTTGCGGCATCCTGCTTTCGATAAGCGCGAGGACAATGCATGTCGACTTTCGATACTCCGTTCGTACGGTCGGTCGCTTCCGAAAAGGTTGGAAAGGCGGGTTTGCGCCTGCCGCTGCCCGGCCTGGACAAGCTGACGCCCTATCTGGTGCCGGTGGCGATTGTGGCGTTCTGGCAGCTTGCCTCCTCGGCCGGCTGGATCTCATCGCGCATCATGCCGTCGCCGGCCGATGTCGGCCTGGCCTTCTGGTCGACGACGGTTTCCGGCCAGTTGCCGAATGACGTGCTGGTGAGCGCCGGCCGCGCCTTTGCCGGCCTTCTCGTCGGCGGCTCGATCGGTTTCCTGCTCGGCATCGCCAACGGTGTATCGCGCATTTCGGAACAACTGACCGATACGACGCTGCAGATGCTGCGCACGATTCCGCATCTGGCGATGATCCCGCTCGTCATCCTGTGGTTCGGGATCGGCGAGGAATCGAAGCTGTTTCTCACCTCGCTCGGCGTGCTCTTCCCCGTTTATCTCAACACCTATCACGGCGTGCGCAATGTCGATCGCGATCTGATCGAGATGGGCAAGGTCTATGGCATGGGCAACTGGACGCTGTTCCGCAAGGTGATCTTTCCAGGCGCGCTGCCGTCGATCTTCGTCGGCCTCAGATATGCACTCGGCATCATGTGGCTGACGCTGATCGTATCGGAATCGATCGCCGCATCCTCGGGCATCGGCCATATGGCCAACAATGCCCGCGAATTCATGATGACCGACGTCGTCGTACTCGCCCTCGTCATCTATGCCGTGCTCGGCAAACTTGCCGATGTCATCGCCCGAGTGCTGGAGAGGCGGCTGCTCACCTGGAACCCGGTCTATCAGAAATAGGAGAGACGCCATGACATCGATCGCGCATGAGCGTTTTCACGCCGTCGCCGAAGAGCCAGCCTATACACCTGCGCCGGAGCGCAATGCGCCTGCGGGGGCAGCGGCGATCAGCCTGACGGGGCTTGAAAAGAGTTTCGGGGCCAACCGCGTACTGCGCGGCATCAATCTGCATATTCCGGCCGGCCAGTTCGTTGCCGTGATCGGAAAGAGCGGCTGCGGCAAGAGCACGCTGCTGCGCATCCTGATGGGCCTTGACGCGCCGAGTGCCGGCGAGCTGCATTTCGAGGATGCCGACGGCGCGCAGGCAAGCCCCAATGCGCGCATCGTCTTTCAGGAGCCAAGGCTGCTCCCCTGGCTCAGTGTCGCCGACAATGTCGTCGTCGGGCTCGGCGACGGCATCGATAGACGGGCGGCGCTGAAGGCGGCCGACGCCGTGCTTGCCGAAGTCCAGCTTGGCGAGAAGGCCGGAGAATGGCCGGCGCGCCTTTCCGGCGGTCAGCGGCA
>NZ_JALBGX010000152.1:0-14976 GCF_023006465.1 Rhizobium sp. PRIMUS64
CGCCGGTCCGCCGCGCCCGGCGCGCGCCATCTTGTTGCCCTCGAGCGCGGTGACGATCGAGGCGCTTTCACCCGGCGTGTTGAGCAGGATCGAGGTCGTCGAACCGCCATACATGCCGCCGTAATAGATGCCGGCGAACATGATCAGCGAGCCGCCGGGATCGAGTTTGTAGGTGACGGGCAACAGCAGCGCCACGGTGAGTGCCGGGCCGATGCCGGGAAGCACGCCGACGGCGGTGCCGAGCGTCACGCCGACCAGCGCATAAACCAGGTTCATCGGCTGCATCGCAACCAGGATACCCTGCCATAGGAATTCGAATGTGCTCATCTTGGTGTCCCAAGCGGCGTTCCCGACCGTCCGATTTCGGGGTCAGGCGCCGCGCAAAATCAAAAGAGCTGACAGCGCGTCCGCGCGGTCAGAAGAACAGATGTTCGAGCGGGCCGGCCGGCAGCGTCAGTTGCAGCAGCTGCGAGAAGATCGCCCAGACGACGAAGCTGAGGACAATGCCAAGCGGCAGCGAGATCCAGAGCTTGCGTTTGCCGAAGCCGCGTGCCGTCAGCGCGAAGAGGATGCCGGTCGCGATCGAGAAGCCGGCGACGCGCAGGAGCAGCATCTGGCCGGCAAGACCGGCGACGATCCAGATGACGGGCGCGACTTCCTGCCGGTCCCGTTCGGGAAAATCGCCGCGCCAGGCTTCGAAGGCAGTCCAGATCCCGAGACAGAAGAGGCCGAACGCCACCACTTGAGGCACTGTCGCCGGACCGATGCGGTCGTACTGCGCGATCGTTTTCAGATGCAAGGCATCCCAGGCCATCACGCCGGCGACGACGAAGAGGAAAACGGCAATGATGAACGCCGCCCAATCAGGGCGACGCTCGGTTGCCGAGGAGGTGTTATCCTCGCTCATTGAACAAGTCCGATATCTTTAAGAATGCCTTCAGTGGCGGAGACATCCTTCTCGAGTTGCGCCTTGAAGGCATCGCCGGAGAGATAGGTGTCGGCCCAGCCCTTGGTCTTCAGGGTTTCCTGCCAGGTTGCGGAGCTGTGCAGCTTCTCGAAATCGGCAGTGACGCTTGCCACCTGCTCGGCCGACAGGCCGGGGGCTGCGGCGACCATGCGCCAGTTCTGGATGGTGACGTCGGTGCCGGCTTCCTTCAGCGTCGGGGCATCGACGCCGTCGATACGCTTATCGCTGGATACGGCGAGAAGACGGAGCGTGCCCGACTTCACCTGCGATTCGAACTCGCTATAGCTCGACACGCCGGCCGTGACCTGGCCACCGAGAATGGCGGCGAGGGCTTCACCGCCGCCGGAGAAGGCGACATAGTTGATCTTGGTCGGATCGACGCCGGAAGCCTTGGCGATCAAGCCGACGGTGATGTGGTCGGTGCCGCCGGCAGAACCGCCGCCCCAGGAAACCGCACCCGGATCCTTCTTCAGCGCCGCGACCAGATCGGCCATCGTCTTGATCTCGGACGCGGCAGGAACAACGACGGCCTCATACTCGCCGGTCAGACGGGCAATCGGCGTGACATCCTTGAGCGTCACCGGCGACTTGTTGGTAAGGATCGCGCCGACCATGACATAGCCGCCGACGATCAGCGAATTCGGGTTGCCGGCAGCCTGGCTACTGAACTGCGCAAGGCCGATGGTGCCGCCGGCGCCGGGGACGTTCTGGACCTGCACGTTGCCGGAGATCTTCTCCTGCTGCAGCGCGGTTTGCAGCGAACGAGCCGTCTGGTCCCAGCCGCCGCCCGGAGCGGCCGGCGCGATGATGGTGTAATCGGCCGCATAGGCCGGCAGCGCGATAGTCGCGGCAAGAAGAGTTGCGATGAACGTATGCTTCACGATGTGTCCTCCGTGGCGGCTGAGCAGACCGCCTGTTGTTCTCTGGGAATCGGGAGGAATGGGCCGGCCAGCGGACGCAAGGGTCCTGAATGACGAGCGGAATACCTCCCAAGGCTTCAGCTCTCCGCCTCCACGGAGAAGAAGTAGCCAAAGCGACCACAACAAGCTGTCATTTAGCTGACATCGGCGAGATATCCAGAAGGACAGGACACTTTTTTGCCGTAATTGGCGGACGGCCGTCCCATTCCGGTTCTTCGCTGCCGCATGGCCAGCACCACTGGCCGCCGCGAAGCATGGCCGCGAGCCTTTCTGATAAGAGCTACGGGCGCAGCGACCCAAAGCTCTCTAAGGAGGGCCAGCCCGCCGAAAGCTGACGCCTTCACTGCATCCGCAGAACCTCGTTCCAGTGCGCGATCAGCCGTGCCCGCTTCACCTGATCGAGATAGACCATCAGCCCGGGACTGACCGGCACCGGCCGAAGTTGGGCGCCGAGCAGTTCCTGCAGCGTATTGGCGGTATTCTCCCCCGCGACCTCGGGGCTCACGGCCGGAATCTGCAGCTCGCGCGCCAGGATCGTCTGCCCTTCCCTCGACATGAAGAAGGTGAGATAGCGTCGCCCGAGCTCCGGCTCGGCGGCCGCCTGCGGCACCAGCCCGATCCGCGACATCACCACGGTATAATCCTTCGGCAGCACGATGCCGACGTCGGGATTCCGCGAGGCCCAGTCGGCCGCATAGGAACCGAGAATATTGTAGCCGAGCACGAAGCGCCCGTCGGCAACACGTTCGAGAATCGCCGAACTCGTTGAATAAAGCTTGACGCCGGCAGCCCCCATCGCCCCGATCACCGACCAGATGTCGCCGAACTGTTCCTGGTCGCGCGCCATGAAAAGAAAGCCGACGCCGGAGCGCTCGATATCGTAGGTGCCGATCCGCCCATAGACCTCGTTGCCCTTGCGTTTCAGATAATCGACGAATTCAGCCCGCGAGCTCGGCACCGGCTCATGCGCAAAGCTCGGCTTGTGATAAACGAACACCGCCGGCTCGAAGGTGAGCGCATAGGCGGTGTTGCGCCAGTTCGCCCATTTCGGCCATGCAGCGCTCATCGGCAGGTTGCTGACCTGCGCATATCCGTCGTTGGAAAGCTTCACCTGCAGGTCCATCGCCGAGGAAAAGGCAAAATCCGCCGTCCTCTTGCCGGCATCCGTCTCCTTGACGATCCGGTCGTAGATGTCGCCAGTCAGCATGTCTTCGTATTTGACTGCGACATCGGGATTGGCCTCCAGGAAACCCCGGATCATCGGCTGCGCCAACGGCTCGTCGAGCGAGGAATAAACCGTCAGTACCGGCGCATCGGCATTGCCGGATTTTGCCGGATAGAACACCTGATCGGCCAGGGCAAAGCCCGGCCAGAGCGCCAGCAGCAAGATGAAAACTCTCCTCATGCAGCAACAATGCCCGAGCGCGCCGAGAGGAGCAAGGGCGCCGGCCAGACGGTGACCCACTCCATCCGCGCATTCTGCGCGTGCAGCAGAAAGGCCTTGGCGGCACGGCTCTGGCAGAGCGGATGTTCCATCGCTTCGGCCGTCACCTCCTGGCCACGCCTGACCGGAGGGCATAGCAGGAAGATCGCATCCTCCGACAAACGATCGAGCAGATATCCTGATCGACAAACTCACTGCACTGGCCGACAAGGCGTCCATCGCCATCCGGAAGCTCAAGGAGCGGGATTGGGCTGACGGAGGGAGCCATTCTCTGGGCGAACGCGGGCGGGCTGAGTGGCATTTGGGGTCGGGGAGCACCCTACCTAGTAGGCGACCCAATTTCGCGGCCTAGGCATCCCCTACGCATCTAAGCCACATTTGAGCTGGTTTGCTCCTATTCAGTTCTGATGCCTGTGTTTAGCGTCACATAATGACGCGCAACAGCAACATCCATCTCCGCAACTAATAGTTGATAAAGCAATCGAGCACTCTTAGCGCCACCGTCTGCAGCTTTCAACGCAAGATCAATTATTTCCTGAGGTGAGTTGGCCATTCGAAAAGTTGGAGCCACAAGTAGATCATACCCGTCCTTGTTCCATTCAGTGTCACCTTGATCGTCAGATTTTGCTATTTCATCTTCCACTTCACTATTAATTCGCCGCTGTGCATCGGACAGCATTCGTAGGACTTCCTCAAGGTCTCCTTGCTCGATTGGTCTCTTTTGATCCCTCATCCGAGACTTTGCGCGTGTCGCGATCTTCTCTAACTCATGAATGGCCGCCATAGCAGCACCCACTGCGGCGTTGAACTTTTTCGACGGAATCCGCAGGATTTCGGTTGATGGGTCCGGCTCTGCTTTGCGTCGTAGGAAACCAAGCATTGTGTGTTCTCTCGTTCAAGGGGAACCGCCCCGGGTTTGCCGAAGACCGTTTGGTTTAAGTTATGCGGCCATGGCTGGCGCGTCCAGCATGGCGTACTATCGTTCTTCAGCTTCGGCTGTGGAATGTTGCCGACGGGCGCCAGAAGACGGCGGTACCGCAGCGCCAATGAGGACTTTGCCAGTCGCGACACCCTTGAAACCGAGGTCCGGACCTGGCTGCGACGCCGCACCGAAAGCGGCCATCGCATCCGATGGATGTTCTCAACACAGCACGCAAGAGCCAAGATGGCAAAATCATATCCAACGCCATCGCTCAACGAGGCAGGAAAAGTGTGTAGCGGTTTTCCCGGGCAAAGCGCGAAGCGCTTTTGCCGGGAATTGCGTAAAAACAAAAGGCTAGAGCGGTTCTGCGCTTCCCTTAAAGCTGAACCGCTCTAGGCGGCGACCCACTCCATCAGCGCATTCTGCGCATGCAGCAGAAAGGCCTTGGCGGCGCGGCTCAGGCAGCGCGGATGCTCCATCGCCGCGGCCGTCACCTCCTGACCGCGCGTCACCGGTGGGCACGGCAGGAAGATCGCATCCTCCCGCAAACGATCGAGCACATCGGTCCCGATCCGATAGCTGACGAGTGCGTCCGAGGGGCCATCGCCCGGCCATGAATCGGTGATGACGACATCGGCATCCGATAGCTCGCCCATATCGCTACTCACGCGGAAGCGCCCGTTGAACAGCGCGGCGTCACTGATGTGCCAGCGTTCGGGATAGACCTGCACCACCTCGATCGGCAATACGATCGACGCTTCGGCCCAGGAGCGGAGGATATTTGCATCCGCCGCCACGCCAACGACCTTTAACCCGTCGATCGAGCCGCGCCGGCTCTTGATATAGGCAAGGTCGCCGAGCGTCTCGCAGGGATGGTTGGAGCGTGTGCGCGCATTGATGACAGGCACCGGCGAGGCCGCCGCCACCGCCTTCAATGTCGCAAGCTCCCTAGAGCATGATGCCGAAAAGTGTCGGCGGTTTTCGGACGACATCATGCTCTAACTATTTAATTTAGAACAGGATTCAGATTTTAGGCCGATCGGGCCTAAAATCATCCTGTTCTAGGGCGGATCACCAGCATGTCGAACCAGTTGCCGAGATAACCCGAGAGATCGCCGGTTTCCTCCCTGGTATTGAAGGCGATCGGCACTTGCACGCAGATACCACCCATCGCCTGGATGCCGAGATCGAAGGCGGTCGTATTGCGCCAGCCGCCGTCGTCGACAATCAGCGCGACACGTTTTTCCGCAAGGCTCTGTGGCATGGCACGCTCATCCCAGGCTTCGGCGAGCTCGCCGGCGCGAGCGACAATCGATCGAAGCCCGGCCTCCGGAATATCATGAAACTCCAGAAAATTCCGGGCCGAACCTATCATCTAAAATCTCCGTCAGGCATGAAACGTCGCCACAATACCCTTCGCTGGCCTCACGGCAATCGCCGAAGCAACCGCGAATCACTTTGCATACCGCGTTGGATACCTCGCGATTCGTCGTCCAAGCCATGCCCCTGGGTCCGGCTCAAGCCTTAAATCGATCCGCGATCGGTTTTATGATGCCGATTCAGAAAGTATCGACCAAAGCAGAACACTCCGCTTTTCTCCGATACGAATCGCCTTTTCATCACAAAGGATTAGGGATTGGCTCCATCCTTCACCCATATAGAGTATTGATGAAGATCGACGACGTTATATGGTCGCGCTGCCGCGTCTAAAACGTCGAAACCGCCCGAATTTCTTATTCGGGGGACGACTCTACGCGACAAAAACTCTATAAAAAGCTAGATTAAACTGGGAAGATCCATGGGAGGGGTCATGGAACGACGACTGAGCGCTATTCTCGCTGCGGATGTCGTCGGCTACAGCCGACTGATGGGCATCGATGAATCCGGCACGTTGCAGGCGCTGAACCGCCATCGCTGCGAGCTGGTCGATATTCGCATTTCAGACTACAAGGGCCGGATCGTCAAACTCACCGGCGACGGCATTCTTGCCGAATTCCAGAGCGTGGTGAACGCGGTCGCCTGCGCCGCCGAAATCCAGCGCAGCATGGCGGCCCGCAACGAGAACGTGCCCAAGGACGAGCGCGTCGAATTCCGCATCGGCATCAATCTCGGCGACGTCGTGGTCGAGAACGGCGACATATTCGGAGATGGCGTCAATCTCGCCGCCAGGCTTGAGCGTATCGCAGCACCGGGCGGCATCGCCGTGTCGGCTTCGGTGCGCGATCAGGTCGGCTCGCGTCTCAATCTCGGCTTCGAATTCATCGGCGAGCATATGCTGAAGAACATCAGGCAGCCCGTTCAGGTCTATACCGTCAGCTTGGCGCCGCCCTCCTCCGCGAGATTGGTGGCGCAGAACCGCAATACCTGCTTCATTGCCGTACTGCCCTTCACCAATATGAGCGGTGATGCCGATCAGGATTATTTCTCCGACGGCATTACCGAAGACATCATCACCGATCTCTCCAAGATCTCCAGCCTGCACGTCGTGCCGCGCAATACCATCTTCACCTACAAGGGCATATCGGTGAAGGTGAAGCGGCTCGCCCAGGAGCTTGGCGTGCGCTACGTGCTCGAGGGAAGCGTCCGCATCTCCGGCAATCGCGTGCGCATTTCCGGCCAGCTGATCGACACCGCCAATGGCGACCATCTCTGGGCCGAGCGTTACGACCGCGACATGACCGACATCTTCGCCATCCAGGACGAGATCACCCATGCGATCGTCGGCCAGTTGAAGGTGCGTCTGTTGCCGGAAGAGAAGAAGGCGATCGCGACGGAGCCAACCGCCAATGTCGAGGCCTACACCTATTATCTCAGGGGCCGCCAGCTCTCCCACACCTGGACCAAATCCTATCTCCAGCTCGCAAGGCGCATGTTCTGCAAGGCAGTCGAGCTCGACCCGGATTATGCTCGCGCCTATGCCGGCATTGCCGATTGCGACGCGGCGATCCGCGATTGGGCTCCTGATGACGTGCCGCTGCGGCGCATCCTCGACATGAGCGCTCGTGCCCTGGCGCTTGATCCCGACCTCCCCGAGGCCCATGCCTCGCACGGCCTGGCCCTACATCAGAGCGGTTATGATGATAGGGCGGCGGCGGCCTTCGAACGTGCCCTGGCGCTCGACCCGAACCTCTTCGAGGCGAATTTCCACTATGCCCGGTTCTTCTTCATGCGGGGTAACTTTGCTGAATCCGTTCAATATTTCACCCGCGCTGCCGAAATCCGTCCGGATGACTATGTCTCACCGATCCATCTGATGTCCGCCTACCGCTCGCTCGGCCGTATGGTGGACACGGAAAACTGGGCGAGCCTCGGCCTGCTGCGCGCCGAACGCGCCCTGAACCTCAATCCGGAAAATTCAGGCCCGGCCCATCGCGGCGCGCTGGCGCTTGCCCATCTCGGCGATGCGGCGAGGGCACGCGACTGGGCTGCCCGCGCGATCGCCATCGATCCCGATGACATCGTCGCGCAGTACAATCTCGCCTGCGTCTACTCCGTCCTCGGCGATGTCGACCAGGCGATCGACCTTCTTGAGAGGCTGCTGCCGAACAGCTCCGTCTACCATATCAAATGGTTCAACAATGATTCCGACCTCGACAACATCCGCGACGATCCCCGCTTCCGGAAACTCCTCGCCGCCGCGATGACACAGCGCGAGCAGATCGAAAGAACCGGGAGCTGAGATCGAGCCTTTCCCGGCCGTTCACCGAATCTTCAAAATCGCTGTGACATCGCTCCGCCACCTCTGTAATCTCCTTTGAAAAACAGGGGAAACGTCCGTGCGCATCCTGCTCACCGAAGACAATATCGCGCTGGCAGACGGCCTGTCGGCGATCTTGCGCGGCACGGGCCATGCCGTCGATGTCGTCCATGATGGGGCGTCTGCCAATGCGGTCATCGCCGCGGAAAATTTCGATCTGGTGATCCTCGACCTCAACCTGCCAGAGATGGACGGGCTCGACGTGCTGCGCGCCATGCGCGCCCGGCAGAACCAGGCGGCCGTCCTCATCCTGACCGCGCGCGGCACGCCGGAAGAGCGGGTGAAGGGGCTCGATCTCGGCGCTGACGATTATCTGATCAAGCCTTTCGATATTGCCGAATTCGAGGCCCGCGTGCGCGTGCTGCTGCGCCGCCAGGCCGGGCTGCGCTCGGCGACAGTCGGCTTCGGCGGCATCTCCTTCGATCTCAATTCCCGCACCTTTTCATCAGGCGCCACGCCGCTCGATATTCCCGCCCGCGAGCTCGGCCTGCTCGAAATCCTCTTCATGCGGGCCGGCAAGGTCGTCGCCAAGGAGGCGATCATTCAATCGCTGACCGCCTTCGACGACGACATTTCCGCAAACGCCATCGAGCAATATGTCAGCCGCCTGCGAAAGCGCCTCTCGCCGCACGGCCTGACCGTGAAGACCGCACGCGGCATCGGCTATTATCTCGACAAGCTGCCCGAGGCCTCATGAAAGCCGCCTATTCCCTCAGGCGCCGGCTGCTCTTCTGGCTGCTCGTCTCGACAGCCGTCATCGGCACGCTGGCGCTCGCCGATACCTATCGCGAGGCGGTCCAGACCTCGAACATCGTCTCCGACCGCGTGCTCGCCGGCTCAGCGCTGGCGATCGCCGAGCGCGTCGTCGTCGCCGAAGACGGCACGCTGCAGGTCGATATCCCCTATGTCGCGCTTGAAATGCTGACCTCGGCCGCGCAGGATCGCGTCTTCTACCGCGTCGACGGCCCGCCGGGCAAATTCATCACCGGCTACCAGTCCCTGCCGGTTCTGAAGAAGACGCCCGGCGATGGCGCAGCCTTTGCCGACGACACCTTCCGCGGCGAGCCGATCCGCGTCGCCACCCTCGAACGCTCCGCCTCGACAGGCATCCGCTCCGTGCCCTTCGTGGTGACGGTCGCCGAAACCACCATTGCCCGCCGGCAGCTGGCGCAGGCGATCCTCGTCCGCTCCGCACTCCGCCTCGCCTTCATGATCGCGGGCGCGGCCGTCATCGTCTGGATCTCGGTCACGGTGGCACTTCGTCCGCTCTACAAGCTCGGCGACGCCATCGGCGAACGCAGCCCTGATGACCTTCATCCGATTAAGCAGACCGTGCCGAGCGAGGTCGAGCCGCTGGTCGATACGGTGAATTCCTTCATGGTCCGCCTGCAATCGGCGCTCGATGCGCTCCGCCATTTCACCGGGAATGCCAGCCATCAGTTGCGCACGCCGCTGGCGATCATCCGCACCCAGCTTGCCCTTTCCGCCCGCGCCGGCTCGCTTGATGAGGCGCAGGCAGCGGCACTGAAGGGCGACCAGGCGGTGGCACATGCCGAACGCATCCTCGCCCAGCTTCTCCTGATGGCCAAGATCGACGCCGCCACCGCCAAGGAGGCACTGACCGCCTCCGCCATCGATCTTGCCGCCATCGCTCAGGAAATCACCGGCGAGCAGATCCCCACGGCCGCCGTCGCCGGCATCGATCTCGGCTTCGAGGGCGAAAGCCCGGCGATGGTCCGCGCCGAGCCGCTGCTGATCGGCGAAATGCTGCGCAACCTTGCCGGCAATGCCATCGCCTATGCCGGCAAGGGAGCTGAGGTCACCGTCCGTATTATCGCCGCGTCAGAGACGATCCGCCTCGAAGTCGAGGACAATGGCCCCGGTATTCCCCGCGAGAAGCTGGAGGCGGTGCGCCGGCGTTTTTCGCGCGGCAATGAGTCCGGTGCGCCCGGTGCCGGCCTCGGCCTGCCGATCGTCGAAGAAATCGCCAATCTTTTCAACGCCGACCTGACGCTGGAGCCGGGCGCAGATGGAAAAGGCCTGAAGGCGGCCGTCACCTTTGCCAAGGCGGCGTAAAAGCCGTCGACCTTTCCGCCTTGCTTTCTTTCGCTGCATTGCACACACTGATTTTCGGGAACAGCAAGCCGCACGACGATGCGCGCCGGATAAAAAGAGAAATATGTCGATCAAAGCCAGCATCTATCATCTGACGCATTACACCTATGACAAGCCGGTCCGCCTCGGCCCACAGATCGTCCGGCTGAAACCTGCCTCGCATTCGAAGACACGGGTGCTCAGCCATTCACTGAAGGTCACGCCCTCCAACCATTTCGTCAACCTGCAGCAGGACCCTTACGGCAATTACCTTGCCCGCTATGTCTTTCCGGATCCGGTGACGGAGTTCAAGATCGAGGTCGATCTCGTCGCCGACATGACGGTCTACAATCCCTTCGACTTCTTCGTCGAGGAAGAGGCGACCAAGTGGCCCTTCGGATACCCTGAAACGATCCAGGAGGATCTGTCGATCTACATGACGCCGGAGCCCGCCGGTCCGCGCCTGAAGGCGCTGCTGCCGACGCTCGACTGGTCGCCCGACCAGCCGACGGTCGATATGATCGTCGGCCTGAATGCCCGCCTGCAGCGGCAGATCGGCTATGTCATCCGCATGGAAACCGGCGTGCAGACGCCGGAGGAAACGCTGGAAAGCGCCAAGGGCTCCTGCCGCGACACCAGCTGGCTGCTCGTCCAGATCCTTCGCCATCTCGGCCTCGCCGCCCGCTTCGTCTCCGGTTATCTCATTCAGCTGACGCCGGACCTGAAGGCGCTCGACGGCCCCTCCGGCACCGAAGTCGATTTCACCGATCTGCATGCCTGGGCGGAGGTCTATCTGCCCGGCGCCGGCTGGGTTGGCCTCGATCCGACGTCCGGCCTGCTGACCGGCGAAAGCCACATCCCGCTTGCCGCAACGCCGCATTATCGCAACGCCGCTCCGATTTCCGGCGGTTATTTCGGCGAGGCCGAAACCGAGTTCGCCTTCGACATGAAGGTCTCGCGCGTCGCCGAACACCCGCGCATCACCAAGCCCTTCTCCGATGAAAGCTGGGAGGAGCTCAACGAACTCGGCGAGAAGGTCGACCGCGTCCTCGAAGCCGAGGACGTGCATCTGACGATGGGCGGCGAACCGACCTTCGTTTCGATCGACGATTTCCAGTCGGAGGAATGGAACACGGCAGCAGTCGGCCCGACCAAGCGCGAAAAGGCCGACATCCTGATCCGCAAGCTGCAGGAACGCTTCGCCCCCGGCGGTTTCCTGCATTACGGCCAGGGCAAATGGTATCCGGGCGAAAGCCTGCCGCGTTGGACCTTCTCGCTCTACTGGCGCCGCGACGGCAAGCCGGTCTGGCAGAACCTCGATCTGGTCGCCGCCGAAGGCAAGGATACCGGCGTCACCGCCGAGGATGCCGAGAAGCTCCTGACGGCGATCGCAAAAGAACTGGCGATCAAACCTGAGATGGTGCAGCCGGCCTATGAGGATCCGGCCGACTGGATCATCAAGGAAGGCAACCTTCCCGAAAATGTCGATCCGGCAAATTCGAAGCTGAAGGATCCCGAGGAACGCAACCGCATCGCCCGCGTCTTCGCCCGCGGCCTCACCGTCGCGACCGGTTACGTCCTTCCGGTCCAGGCATGGAACGCCAAGGCAGCGGAAAGCCGAGTCTGGATCAGCGAGAAATGGCGCACCCGCCGCGGCAAGATCTTCCTCGTCCCGGGCGACAGCCCGATCGGTTACCGCCTGCCACTCGGCACGCTGCCCTATGTTCCCCCGGCGCGTTATCCCTATATCCACCCCGCCGATCCGACGATCCCGCGCGGACCGCTGCCAGATGTCTTCGTACCGGCCGGCCGGGCCATGCCGGAAGCCTCTTTCCATGCCGATGAGAGCAATCGCGGCCGCATCGAACAGACGCTCGGTGAACTCCGCGGTACCGTGCGCACCGCCATGTCGGTCGAGCCGCGCGACGGCAGGCTCTGCGTCTTCATGCCGCCGGTCGAGCGCATCGAGGATTATCTCGAGCTGATCGCGGCTGCCGAAAACGCCGCCGCCGAGCTCAAGCTTCCGGTCCATATCGAAGGTTACCCGCCGCCGCAGGACGAGCGCATCAACGTCATTCGTGTCGCCCCGGATCCAGGCGTCATCGAGGTCAATATTCATCCGGCCTCGAACTGGAAGGATTGCGTCGACATCACCACGGCGATCTACGAGGAGGCGCGCGAGACGCGGCTCGGCGCCGACAAGTTCATGATCGATGGTCGCCACACCGGCACCGGCGGCGGCAACCATGTCGTCGTTGGCAGCGCCAATCCGAACAACAGCCCCTTCCTGCGACGTCCCGATCTCTTGAAGAGCGTCGTCCTCCACTGGCAGCGCCATCCCTCGCTCTCCTACCTCTTCTCCGGCATGTTCATCGGCCCGACCAGCCAGGCGCCGCGCATCGACGAGGCTCGTCACGACAGCCTCTACGAGCTGGAAATCGCCATGGCGCAGATCGCCGCTCCCGGCCGCGGCCAGCAGCCGCTGCCCTGGCTCGTCGACCGCCTGTTCCGCAATCTGTTGACCGACGTCACCGGCAACACCCACCGTGCCGAGATCTGCATCGACAAGCTGTTCTCACCCGACGGCCCGACCGGACGGCTCGGCCTCATCGAGTTCCGCGGCTTCGAGATGCCGCCGAACGCACGCATGTCGCTTGCCCAGCAATTGCTGGTGCGCGCGCTGATCGCCCGCTTCTGGGTCAACCCGGTCGACGGCAAATTCGTCCGCTGGGGCACGACCCTGCATGACCGTTTCATGCTGCCGCATTTCGTCTGGGCCGATTTCCTCGACGTGCTTGCCGACCTTCGTGAAAATGGCTTCGACGTCAGCCCGGAATGGTTCAAGGCCCAGCTCGAATTCCGCTTCCCCTTCTGCGGCGAAGTCGAATATGAGGGCTCGAAGCTGGAACTGCGCCAGGCGCTGGAGCCTTGGCATGTCATGGGCGAGGAAGGCGCGCCGGGCGGTACCGTCCGCTACGTCGACAGCTCCGTCGAGCGCCTTCAGGTGCGGCTCGAAACCAGCAATACTGCGCGTTATACCGTCACCTGCAATGGCCGCACGCTGCCGCTGACGCCGACCGGCACCGCCGGCGTGTCGGTCGCCGGCGTCCGCTACAAGGCATGGCAACCGTCCTCCGGCCTGCATCCGGTCCTGCCGATCAACACACCTTTGACTTTTGACATTTATGATACATGGTCGAAGCGTTCGATCGGCGGCTGCATCTATCATGTTGCCCATCCGGGCGGCCGGACCTATGACACCTTCCCGGTCAACGGCAACGAGGCGGAAGCAAGGCGGCTCGCCCGCTTCGAGCCGTGGGGACATACGGCGGGCGGTTATATCCCGCGCGCCGAGACAGGTTCGCTTGAATTCCCGCTGACGCTGGATTTGAGGCGGCCCGCCGGAATTTAAGGCCGAGGATTGGGGCCTGGGGTAAGGCTGAATTTTGATGGGTAAGAGGCCGGCAGCGGAGCGCAGGGGAGAGGCAGAGGAACGTATCGTCAAGGATGCGGCCTTCGACTATGCGCCGCTTCCTGGTTCCGCTGACGAGATGGTCGACAACAAAGGCGCTGTCCGCCCGGTCTGGCAGCGTTTCCTCTCGCATCTGAGCACGATGCCGGAAAAGGATCTCGCCGAGCGTTTCGCCCGCGCCGACCGCTACCTCAGGGATGCGGGAGTCTTCTACCGCGCCTATGGCAGCAAAGGCACCGGCGAACGCGCCTGGCCGATCTCGCATATCCCGGTGCTGATCGACGAGCGCGAATGGAAGACACTGTCGGCGGGCCTCGTCCAGCGCGCCGACCTGCTGGAGGCGATCGTTGCCGATATCTACGGCGACAACCGACTGGTGGAGGAAGGCGTCCTGCCGCCGGCGCTGATGGCCGCCAATCCCGAATTCCAGCGCCCGCTCGCCGGCATCCGGCCAGGCTCCGGCCATTATCTGCATTTCTGCGCCTTCGAGATCGGCCGCGGACCTGACGGCAACTGGTGGGTGCTGGCCGACAGGACGCAGGCGCCCTCAGGCGCCGGTTTCGCGCTGGAAAGCCGCGTCGCGACAACCCGGGCCTTCTCGGATATCTACGCCGAAACCCCGGTCCACCGTCTCGCCTCCTTCTTCGGTGCCTTCCGCGACGCGCTTCAGGGCATGAAACATTCGGGCGACGACCGCATTGCCGTGCTGACGCCCGGCCCCGCCAACGAGACCTACTACGAGCACGCCTACATCGCCCGCTATCTCGGCTTCATGCTGCTCGAGGGCGAGGACCTGACCGTCGTCAAGGGCCGCGTCATGGTGCGCACCGTCGCCGGTCTGAAGCCGATCGGCGTGCTCTGGCGCCGTCTCGATTCGGCCTTTGCCGACCCGCTGGAGCTAAACCAGAATTCGCATATTGGCACGCCCGGCCTGGTGGAAGCGCTGCGCGCCGAAAGCGTCACCATCGTCAATGCGCTCGGCACCGGCGTTCTCGAAACCCGGGCGCTTCTGGCCTTCATGCCGACCATCTGCCACCGTCTGCTGGGGGAGGATCTGCAACTGCCCTCGATCGCCACCTGGTGGTGCGGCCAGAAGGAAGAGCGTGAGCACGTCGCAAAGAATATCGAGAAGATGGTCATCGGCCCGGCCTATTCCCGGGCACCCTTCTTCGACGACAACGGCGAATCCGTGCTCGGCTCCTCGCTGCGTGCCACCGCCAAGGATTCAATCACCGACTGGCTGAGTTCGGACGGCCCCAAACTGGTCGGCCAGGAGGTCGTCACGCTGTCGACGACGCCGGCCTGGGTGGACGGCAAGCTCGTGCCGCGGCCGATGTCGCTTCGCGTCTTCGCTGCCCGCACCGCAAATGGCTGGCAGATCATGCCCGGCGGTTTTGCCC
>NZ_JALBGX010000153.1:0-14798 GCF_023006465.1 Rhizobium sp. PRIMUS64
GCCGGCGCGCCGGCGGGCGCCAAAGGCCGAGGAGCTGCCGCCACTTCAGTTTCGGCAGGTCCTCCGGCAGGCCGGGGCCGAGTGTCGCGATCTTGATGCCGAGCCGGATCTGGCACGGGATGAGCTGGACGATCGTCGACGTGACGCCGGAGAGCCGGCGCTTGAAATTGGGCGCAATGATCTCGACGTCACGGATATCAGGCAAGGGAGGGGTCTCGCGGCTCGCGGGCGATCAGCCCCAGGAAACCTGGAGGATTTCGTAGGCCTTGGAGCCGCCCGGCGCGTTGACCTCGATGGAATCGCCGACTTCCTTGCCGATCAGCGCACGGGCGATTGGCGAGGAGATGGAGATGCGGCCGGCCTTGACGTCGGCTTCCTGGTCGCCGACGATCTGGTAGGTCTTTTCTTCCTCGGTGTCCTCGTCGATGAGCTTCACCTTGGCGCCGAACTTGATCTTGTCGCCCGACATCTTGGTGAGGTCGATGACCTCGGCGCGCGCCGTCAGGTCTTCCAACTCGCTGATGCGGCCTTCATTGTGGCTCTGGGCTTCCTTGGCGGCGTGGTATTCGGCGTTTTCGGAAAGGTCGCCATGAGCACGGGCTTCGGCGATCGCCTCGATGATTCGGGGGCGCTCCTCCTGCTGGCGCCAGCGCAGCTCTTCCTGCAGCTTGACGAAACCGCCCGGTGTCATCGGTACCTTTTCAACCATTTTTCTGTCCTTCAATCCTCGTATCCGCACAATCAGCGGCGAACACAAAAGAAAACAGGTCCCGAAGGGGAGCTTCGGAACCGTGCCACAATCTTAGTCGGACGCTTATAGCAGATCGCCAAGGCCGATTTCCAGAAAATTCGCATAAGAGAAACGCCGCCCGCCCCGATATCAGGTGGTGCGCCTTGAAAATGGGCAGAAATCCGATCGTCCCAATTGACTCCGCATAAGAGAACATATACTGAACATACTAATGAAGAAGTCGCTCACAGAACGCTTGGCCATCCTTTCCGATGCCGCGAAATATGACGCTTCCTGCGCTTCCAGCGGCACGGTGACACGTGATTCCCGGGCAAGTGGCGGGCTCGGTTCGACCGAGGGATCCGGCATCTGTCATGCCTATGCACCGGACGGGCGGTGCATTTCGCTTCTAAAAATACTGCTGACCAATTTCTGCATCTACGACTGCGCCTATTGCGTCAATCGCTCGTCGAGCAATGTCGAACGGGCGCGCTTTACGCCCGAGGAGGTCATCTGGCTGACGCTGGAATTCTACCGCCGCAACTATATCGAAGGCCTGTTCCTTTCCTCCGGCATCATTCGTTCGTCCGATTACACGATGGAAGAGATGGTCCGCATCGTCCGCGAACTGCGTGTGACCCATAATTTCCGCGGCTATATCCATCTGAAATCGATCCCCGAGGCGTCACCGCGTCTGATCGAGGAGGCGGGGCTTTATGCCGACAGGCTGTCGCTTAACATCGAGTTGCCGACGGACAACGGCATCACCCGCTTCGCGCCGGAAAAGAAGCCTGCCAATATCCGGCGATCGATGGGAGATCTGAGGCTGAAGATCGAGGCCGCCAGCGAACCGACGCTGCGGACGAAGAAGCGTCAACGTTTCGTGCCGGCCGGCCAGAGCACGCAGATGATCGTCGGCGCCGACGGGGCGAACGATGCGACGATTCTTGCGACCAGCGGCCGGCTTTACAGCAGCTACGGCCTGAAGCGCGTCTATTATTCCGCCTTCAGCCCCATCCCGGACTCGTCGAAAAATCTGCCTCTGATCAAGCCGCCGCTGATGCGCGAGCACCGGCTCTATCAGGCCGATTGGCTCTACCGATTCTACGGTTTCGGCATCGACGAGATCACCGCGAACCAGGCGGGTGGCATGCTCGATCTCACGCTCGACCCCAAACTTGCCTGGGCGCTCGCCAACCGGGCCGAGTTTCCCGTCGATATCAACAAAGCCGAGCGTGAACGGTTGCTGCGCGTGCCGGGTCTCGGCACCAAGACAGTCAAAGCGATCGTTTCGGCCCGGCGTTTTCGCCGGTTGCGGTTGGACGATCTCCAGCGGCTCGGCATTTCGATCAAGAAGGTCCAATCCTTCATCTCGGCGGAAGGCTGGTCGCCGCGCCGATTGATCGAGCGCCCCGACCTTCGCGCCATGTTCGAACCGCAACCCGAACAATTGTCGTTGCTGTGATGCGCCGGGTCGTGCTTACGGGACGCGGGGAGCTTGCCGAATGGCGCGACGCCGCGCGCGCTTTCGCGGCTGCGGGCATCCTGCCGGAAGAGATCGATTGGCGCGAAAAAGGCGCGGAGGCGGACCTTGCGTTTCAACGCGACGCCATGCCGCCGGCGCCTATCATGGCACGCAAGCCGATGACGGTGCCGCCCGCCTTCATCGAGCTCGCGCAGACAGTTCTCTGCCATTCCGACCCGGCGCGCTTTTCCCTGCTTTACCGTCTGCTCTGGCGGCTGCAACTGGACCGGCAACTGCTTGAAGTGGCTTCCGACGAGGACGTTGCCCGTGCCAGGCTGATGGCGAAAAACGTTCGACGCGACGCGCACAAGATGACGGCCTTCGTCCGCTTCAAGGAGGTTGGTGCGGTATCGGCTGACCGTCGAAAATTCCTCGCCTGGTTCGAACCGGATCACCATATCGTCAGGCGCACTGCCCCCTTCTTCCAACGGCGCTTCACCGACATGGACTGGCTGATCGTCACGCCCAAGGGATCGGCCGCCTGGGATGGCGAGCGGCTGACGATGAGCGACGAGCCGTGCGAAAAACCCAATCTCACCGATGCTGCCGATGAACTTTGGCGCACCTACTACGCCAGCATTTTCAATCCGGCGCGATTGAAGCTGAAGGCGATGCAGGCGGAGATGCCGAAAAAATACTGGAAGAACCTGCCAGAAGCCGATCTCATCCCTGGGCTAATCGCATCGGCGGAGAGCAAGGTGCGGGCCATGGCCGCACGAGAGGCGACCCAGTCGTTGCCTTTTCATGACCGGCTTCAGCAGGCGGCACGCAGCCTTCCCGCCGAACCTGAAGCACCGGCGGGCACGCTGGAAGCGCTGCGCGCGGAAGCTGCCGCCTGCACCCGTTGTCCGCTTCATGCGAAGGCGACGCAAACCGTGTTCGGGGAGGGGCCGCGCGATGCCGAGGTGATGTTCGTCGGCGAGCAGCCGGGCGACCAGGAGGATATATCAGGGCGCCCCTTCGTCGGTCCCGCCGGCAGGCTCCTCGATCAAGTGATCACTGAAGCGGGCATCGACCGCTCATCGCTTTACGTCACCAATGCCGTCAAGCATTTCAAATATGAGCCGCGTGGCAAGCGTCGCATCCATCAGAAGCCCAATATGGGCGAGG
Organism: Rhizobium sp. PRIMUS64; assembly: GCF_023006465.1. NCBI lineage: Bacteria > Pseudomonadati > Pseudomonadota > Alphaproteobacteria > Hyphomicrobiales > Rhizobiaceae > Rhizobium > Rhizobium sp. PRIMUS64. Next base: position 3,366 of record NZ_JALBGX010000153.1, read on the forward strand.
TAAAGCATTGCCGCTGGTGGCTCGATCTGGAGATGGCGCTGATCAAGCCGAAGCTGGTCGTCGCCATGGGCGCGACGGCGCTTGCGGCGCTGACCGATACGAAACAGCGGCTGCAGGATGTCAGGGGGAAAGCGATCGCGATCGACGAGAGGCGAACGCTCTTCGTGACGGTGCATCCATCCTATCTGCTGCGTATTCCCGACGAGCGGCTGAAAGCGGATGAACTGGCACGATTTCGCGAAGATATGCTGACAATTCAGCGCCTTATGCTGGCAGCTGCATAAACTGATTCCGAAGCCTCCGGCGACGCCGCAATGGCAAGGCTGGCGCCATCGCTCATCGAGCGATGGCGTTCCGTATCTCAGGCGAAATAGCTCTGCAGCGGCCGCACCTCGAGATTGCCGGCTTTTAGCGCCTTGATCGCCTGGGCGGCGGCCTCTGCGCCTGCCATCGTCGTGTAGTAGGGCACCTTCTGCATCAGCGTCGCACGGCGGAGCGACTTGGAGTCCGAGATCGCCTTGTTGCCATCGGTGGTGTTGATGACGAGCTGGACCTGGCGGTTGCGGATCGCGTCCTCGATGTGCGGACGGCCTTCGAGCACCTTGTTGATCTTGGTAGCTGTGATGCCGTTTTCGCCAAGGAAGCGGGCAGTGCCGCCGGTCGCCAGCACTTTGAAGCCCTGCTCGACGAGGATGCGGATCGCCGGCAGCACGCGCGGCTTGTCCGCGTCGCGGACGGAGACGAAGACCGTCCCGTCGCGCGGCAGCTCGACGCCGGCGCCGAGCTGCGACTTGGCGAAGGCCAGCGCAAAATCGGTATCGAGGCCGATGACCTCACCCGTCGAGCGCATTTCCGGGCCGAGCAGTGTGTCGACGCCGGGGAAGCGGGCGAAGGGGAAGACGGCTTCCTTGACGGCGATGTGCTTCAGCTTGCGCGGATCGGGCTTTTGCCCATAGGCGGCAAAGGTCGCATCGAGTTTCTCGCCGGCCATGACGCGGGCGGCGATCTTGGCGATCGGCGCGCCAATGGTCTTTGCGACAAAGGGCACGGTGCGCGAGGCGCGCGGATTGACTTCGAGAACGTAGACGGTGCCATCCTTGATGGCGAACTGGACGTTCATCAGGCCGCCGACATTGAGCGCCTTGGCCATGGCCTTGGCCTGGCGCTCCAGCTCGTCGAGCAGTTCGACCGACAGCGAGCGCGGCGGCAGCGAGCAGGCGCTGTCGCCGGAATGGATGCCGGCTTCCTCGATATGCTCCATGATGCCGGCGACATAGACATCGGTGCCGTCGGAGAGGCAGTCGACATCGACTTCGATGGCGTTGCTGAGATAGCTGTCGAAGAGCAGCGGGTTCTTGCCGAGCAGGGTGTTGATCTGGCCGGTCTTGTCGTTGGGATAGCGCTGCTTGATATCCTCAGGCACGAGTTCAGGCACGGTATCGAGCAGGTAGCTCTGCAACTGGCCTTCCGAATGCAGGATCTGCATGGCGCGGCCGCCGAGCACGTAAGAGGGACGTACGACCAGCGGGAAGCCGATTTCGGTGGCAACCATGCGGGCCTGCTCGACCGAATAGGCGATGCCGTTGTTCGGCTGATTGAGGTCGAGCTTCATCAGGAGCTTTTGGAAGCGGTCGCGGTCCTCGGCAAGGTCGATCATGTCAGGCGCGGTGCCGAGGATCGGGATGCCGTTCTTTTCGAGGGCCTCGGCGAGCTTCAGCGGCGTCTGGCCGCCGAACTGGACGATGACGCCGACGACCTCGCCCTTTTCCTGTTCTGCCCGCAGGATCTCGATCACGTCCTCGGCTGTCAGCGGCTCGAAATAGAGGCGGTCCGACGTATCGTAGTCGGTCGAGACGGTTTCCGGGTTGCAGTTAATCATGATCGCCTCATAACCCGCATCCTTCAGCGCGAAGGCGGCGTGGCAGCAGCAATAGTCGAACTCGATGCCCTGGCCGATACGGTTCGGACCACCGCCGAGGATGACGACCTTCTTGCGGTCGGAGACCAGCGCTTCGGAGCGGGCGGCGCCGACGAAAGGCGTCTCATAGGTGGAGTACATATAGGCCGTCGGCGAGGCGAATTCGGCCGCACAGGTGTCGATGCGCTTGAAGACAGGGCGGACGTTCAGGCTATTGCGCAGCTCGGCCACTTCCTTCGGGCGCTTGCCGGTTAGCGTCGCCAGGCGCGCGTCGGAAAAGCCCATAGCCTTCAACTTGCGCAGGTTAGCGGCATCATCAGGCAGGCCGTGCTCGCGGATCCGGGCCTCCATCTCGACGATCGCCTTCAGTTCGGCGATGAACCAGGGATCGATTTTGCAGCCTTCGTGGACTTCGGCTTCGCTCATGCCCTGGCGCAGCGCCTGGGCGACCATGCGCAGGCGATCGGGCGTCGGTGTGCCGATTGCGGCGCGGATGGCGTTCTGGCTGGATTCGCCCTCTTCAAAGCCGGGGATCTCGATCTCGTCGAGGCCCGTCAGGCCGGTTTCCAAGCCACGCAGCGCCTTCTGCAGCGATTCGGCGAAGGTGCGGCCGATCGCCATGACTTCGCCGACCGATTTCATCGCGGTCGTCAGCACCGGCGAGGCGCCGGGGAATTTCTCGAAGGCGAAACGCGGGATCTTGGTGACGACGTAGTCGATCGACGGTTCGAAGGAGGCAGGCGTTGCGCCGCCGGTGATGTCGTTATCCAGTTCGTCCAGCGTATAGCCGATCGCGAGCTTGGCGGCGATCTTGGCGATCGGGAAGCCGGTGGCCTTCGAGGCGAGGGCCGACGAGCGCGAGACGCGCGGGTTCATTTCGATGACGACGAGACGGCCGTCCTTCGGATTGACGGCGAACTGGACGTTCGAGCCGCCGGTCTCGACCCCGATTTCGCGCAGCACCGCGATCGAGGCGTTGCGCATGATCTGGTATTCCTTGTCCGTCAGCGTCAGCGCCGGCGCGACGGTGATCGAATCGCCGGTGTGGACGCCCATCGGATCAATGTTCTCGATCGAGCAGATGATGATGCAGTTGTCCGCCTTGTCGCGGACGACCTCCATTTCATATTCCTTCCAGCCGAGCACCGATTCCTCGACCAGCACTTCGGTGGTCGGCGAGGCGTCGAGGCCGCCGCCGACGATCTCGAAGAATTCCGAGCGATTGTAGGCGATGCCGCCGCCGGTGCCGCCGAGCGTGAAGGAGGGGCGGATGATGGCGGGCAGGCCGACATGGTCGATCGCCTGGGCGGCAATCGCCATGGCATGGCTCATGTAACGCTGCTTGCGGTCGCTCTCGCCGAGGTTCCACTGGTTTTCCAGCTCGTCCAGCGCCTTGTCGAGATCGGATCCGGAGAGGCTTTCGCGCAGCTTGTTGCGCTCGGCCTCGTGCGTCTTGCGGTCGAGGTCCTTGATGTCGGTGGCGTTCGCCAGCATCGAGCGCGGGGTTTCCAGCCCGATACGGGCCATCGCCTCGCGAAACAGCGCGCGGTCCTCGGCCATGTCGATGGCGGCGGGCTTGGCGCCGATCATCTCGACATTGTAACGGTCGAGCACGCCCATGCGCTTCAGCGAAAGCGCGGTGTTCAGCGCCGTCTGGCCGCCCATGGTCGGCAGCAGCGCATCCGGGCGCTCCTTGGCGATGATCTTGGCGACGACTTCGGGGGTAATCGGCTCGACATAGGTGGCGTCGGCAAGGCCCGGATCGGTCATGATCGTCGCCGGGTTGGAGTTGACGAGGATGACGCGGTAGCCTTCCTCCTTCAGCGCCTTGCAGGCCTGGGTGCCGGAATAGTCGAACTCACAAGCCTGGCCGATGACGATCGGTCCCGCGCCGATGATGAGGATCGATTTGATATCTTGGCGCTTCGGCATGAGTGCTTCCGTTTTCTGGCTGCGCAGAAAGCCGGCCAGGGTGGGAGATCACCGGGTCGGGTCGCGCATGCTGGGTCTTTTCAGGCTAGAAGCGGCTTATAGGCAAATGTATTTGCAAACGGAACCCCATAAATCGCGGAATCGACAGGAATCCAACACGGCGCGAAAGACTGTTTTCCATTAGACACGACCACCACCCGGATTTCGCCGCCGCCCTGCTTCCGGAAGAGCGAAAGCGGGAGTCCCGTCAAGCGCTTGGCGCGTCTTCTTTAGGTGAAGCGGCGGCGCACATCCTCGGCATTGCTGCGGCTGACCGGGATTTTCGTGCCGTCGCGGGTGAGGATCAGCAGCCTGCCATTGTCGCGTTTCAGGCTTTCGACATGGGCGTCGGCCACCCAGTGCGAGCGATGAACGCGAAGGCCCGGCGTTGCGGCGGTTTCCTTCAGTGCGTCGGCAAACCGCAGCAGCACCAGTTCGCGCCCGCGGCCGGTCACCACCTCGGTATAGTGATCCTGGACGGAAAGGCGCAGCAGCGGGCCACGGTTCTCAGGCTTCAGCCGGTCGAGGATCGAGGTGCCATGGCCGGTTTCCTCAGGTGCTGCGGCTTCGGCGATTTTCTGGCTCATCGCCATGTAGGTCAAAAGGCAGAAGAGGGCGCAGAGCGGCACCGCAAAAAGCGCGCGCTGCAGGCCGCTCTGCAGCGTGGTCGTTTCGCCGGTGAAGACATAGTCTACGAGGCCGATGGCAAAGCCGATCGGCAGGGCGGCGGCGAGCGAACCCGTCATCATGCGGGCGAACATGGAAACGATCACCTCCCGCAGCAGTTTTTCGGCCGCGACCGCGCAGAGGATGGCGATCACCCAGGCAAGGGCATGCAGGCTCAGCCAATAGGCGAGGCGTTCGCCGAAGGCCATGCTTTGCATCGTGCCGTAGGGGCCGGTGAAGGCAAAGAGCAGGACGATCGCGGCAAAGGTTCCCCAGAAGCGCCGGGAGTGGAGAAAGACCTGCAATTCGCGAAGCGTGGATTGCAAGAAGGGGTGAATCACGAAGTTTTCCTGCCGTTCGCGCGGTTCGGATTGAGGCAGATGAAGTCTTGGCGGAAAGAGCGATCGAATTCAACCGGATGCCGCTCATGACCCTCGAACCGCTCTTCGATGCCCCGCTCGCCGTTCAGATCCATGTCGCCGCTGTTACGCCGGCGGCCCTTCTCGGCGCCTATATCCTGCTGCGCCCCAAGGGCACGCCGCTGCACCGGCTGCTCGGCAGGATCTGGATGGTGCTGATGATTGTAACGGCAATATCAAGTTTCTTCATTCACCAACTCGATCTCTTCTACGGGTTCAGCCCGATCCATCTTTTGTCGATCGCAACATTATTCGGCAGCTGGAATGCGATCGCGGCGGCCCGCCGCGGCGATATCCGTCTGCACAAACGCATCGTCGCCGGCCTTTATTTCGGCGGCATCGTCCTTGCCGGCCTGTTCACTTTCGTGCCTGGCCGGATCATGCACGCGGTCGTCTTCACCGGAACGGAATCGCCGGCTGCCCTTGCTGCGGCGGTGATGTAACCCGCAAGAGCACATGGCACTAACCGGTATTATCTGGGAATTACCGGGAATTCGCGGGACCGTCTGATCTGTAAGGGGTTTTGGGGGGAAGCGGCGGAAGCGAGCGGAGAGTTTGCGCGCGAGATCTCGGCACTAAACGGCGGCCAGCGGCTGACCGGCCCAAGCGTTCAAATCGCAAGCCATTGAAAACTAAGGGATGCGGTCAACGAAAGTGGGACGGAAATTCAATTGGCAGAAAATGCGGCCCAACTTATAGAAAACCCTTGAGATTCAAGCGACCCGAAGACGAGGCCTTGAAGCGCGGGCAAAGGACGACCAGGGCGCGCCGCTCTTTCGCTTCGTCGGGGCCTACGACCTTAGCTAACCAAGATAATGGCGGCTGAACTCGCGGCCGCGTGCCGAGCGGTCCGGTGGCATTTTTCACCCGCGCCTGTGACAATTTCTGAACACCCGCTAGTTCTTTTCGCGACTGGGTTGTTAATTCCGGTTGAATCCCGTTTAGAGTCAATCCCTAAGAGTATTTTGAGGGGCGATATAATGCGGGCGGGTGTCTTATTTAACAGGAGAACTGCGGTAAGTGGCGCGGGAAGGCGTCGGTGGTCAGTTCGGCGACACCGGTACCTCTCGACTGTATCGGCGGCGGTGCTTGTGGTCCTATCCGCCGGGGCGGCTCAAACCGCTGACTGGCACGGCCTGACAAGCAGCGACTGGACGGACGGGAGTAACTGGTCGGGAGGCACCGTTCCTGGTGCCGGTGCAACCGTCAACATCAGTACGCCGGGTGCACCGGGCAATACACCGGCAATCCTCGGTGTCACCGGCCCGGTCAGCGTCTCGGTGGGTACTATAAATGTCGGCCAGAGCGCTACTGTGCCTGGGACTTTGACGATCCAGAACGGCAGCCGTCTGACCAGCACGGGCAGCTCCCGGCTTGGGGTACCAGCCGGAAGCGCCGGGACCGTCACTGTCACCGGCCCTGGATCGCAATGGAACATACCAAGCGGAACTTTTTATGTCGGCTTTTTCGGCATCGGCACGCTCAACGTTGAGAACGACGGACAAGTCACCACGGGGTCCAATACGGTGCTGGGTGGCAATGCCGTGTCGTCGGGCACACTCAACATCAGCGGCGGCGGCACGTTGCAGACGCTGTCCCTTCGGGGCGGCCCCGGCGGGAGCCAGGCCAATTTTGACAACGGAATTCTGCGCGCGGGGGCCAATAATGCCACCTTCATCAACAGTTTCAACGGTACTGAGCTCAATCTGCTCGCCGGCGGGCTGACGATTGACACCGCCGGCTTCGCGCTGGGCACCGACGCAGCGTCCGGGTTCACCGGCGTCGGCGGTCTGACCGTCACGGGTGGCGGTACTTTCAGCCTGCTGGCAAACAGCATTTACTCAGGCCAGACGCAGATCGACTTCGGCAGCAGCCTCGCCCTTTCCGGCGCCGGCGCCATCGCCAGTTCGAGCCGGGTTGTCGCCGACGGCACTTTTGACGTTTCCGCCTCTGCATCTCCTACCATCCAGAGCCTGGCCGGCAGCGGCACCGTGGCGCTCGGAGCCCAAACCCTGACGATCACCAATGCCAACGACACGTTCGCGGGCGTCATCGGCGGCACGGGCGGACTGAGCGTCACTGGAGGCAGGCAGACGCTTTCGGGCGTCAACGCCTATACCGGCGCGACGACGGTGAGCGGTGGCCGGCTTGCCGTCAACGGCTCGATCACCAGCCCGGTCACGACATCGGGAGCCGGCATTCTCGGCGGCACCGGCACGATCTTCGGCGATGTGATCAATGCCGGCACGATCGCGCCGGGCAATTCGATCGGCACGCTGACGATCTCCGGCAACTATACCGGCAGCGGCGGCACGCTCGAAATCGAGAGCGTGCTCGGCGACGATACGTCATCGACCGACCGCCTCGTCGTCACCGGCAACACGTCAGGCACAACCAGTGTCAAAGTGATCTACCTCGGAGGCGGTGGCGCGCAAACCGTCGAAGGCATCAAGATCGTCGATGTCGGCGGCACCTCGGCCGGCAGCTTCTCGCTGCTTGGTGACTATGTGTTCGAAGGGGATCAAGCCGTGGTCGCCGGGGCCTATGGCTATCGCCTTTACCAAGGTGGCACCAGTACCCCGGCTGACGGCGACTGGTATCTTCGCTCGGCCCTGCGCGATCCCTCCGGCACCGAGGTCGTGCCACTCTATGCGCCCGGTGTGCCGCTCTACGAAGCCTATGCCGGCGTGCTGCGAAGCCTCAATGAGTTCGGAACGCTGCGCCAGCGCACTGGCGGGCGCGAGGAGGACGACGGTCAATCGGCCGACGACGCCGGGAAGCCTGCCAGGGCGATCTGGACGCGCATCGATGGAACGCATTCGCATTTTGAGCCGGAGACCTCGACGGCGGGCACCGAATACGATGTAAATGGCTGGACGCTGCAGGCGGGCGTCGACGGAATGCTGCATGAAAGCGGAACCGGCGCGCTGATCGGCGGCGTGAGCTTCCATGTCGATACCGCCTCGGCCGACATTTCCTCGCGCTTCGGAAGGGGTGACATCGACACGACAGGCTACGGCTTCGAGGGCACGTTGACCTGGTACGGCAATAGCGGCTTTTACGTGGATGCGCAGGCTGGTGTGACCTGGTACAGCAGCGATATCAAATCCTCGACCCTTCGTACCACGCTTGCCGACGGCAATGACGGCTTCGGCTATGGGTTCAGCGTCGAAGCCGGCCAGAAGATCGCGCTGACGAGCCAGTGGTCGCTGACGCCGCAGGCGCAGCTAGCCTATTCCTCCGTGCGCTTCGACAGCTTCACCGATCAATATGGCGCCGATGTATCGCTCGACGACGGCGACAGCCTGACCGGCCGTCTTGGCATCTCTGCCGATTATGACGGCGACTGGAAGGATGCCTCCGGAAAGATCAACCGCGTGAAGCTCTACGGCATCGCCAATCTCTATCATGACTTCCTCAACGGCTCGGATGTCGATGTCTCGGGGACCAGCCTCGTCAGCGAGAACCAGGCGCTCTGGGGCGGCCTTGGCGTGGGCGGTTCGCTCAGTTGGTCGGACGACCGTTATGCGCTCAACGGCGAAGCCTTCGCCCGCACGAGCCTCAAGGACTTTGGCGACAGCAACGCCATCGGGGCGAAGGTCGGGATCAGCGTGAAATGGTAGAGGGGTGCCGCTCTCGTCACGCACATCGGTCGAGAACATGCTAGCGCTGCCTTAGTCGGTTATCGTCGATTTTCCGACCGGCCATGCAGTTCCAGCAGCTTTTCGTAGTGCTCCTCAACCTTACGGCAAGCCTCCCGCGAGGTTTCTTCCCATCCGCGGTGAGGCATCAAATGCTTTCGCACCCACGGTACGCGGGTGGCGTTCCACGACATGCCTGACTTGCCGTGGCTCGTTTGGTCCAACTGGATGCGGCCGAAAGATTGCTCGCCGTCGAACCCGCTGAAATCCTGATGGCCTTCTCCAGGCCATGTCTCGCGCCATTTAAGCGCGGTTGCTGCTGATCTTTCATTCCGCGAATTTAGCCGCATCTGCGATTTCGTCATCGCAACGGGTTATAACAGCGGCGGGACGATACACTACCGTCCGGGTGAGGAGAATCGCGCCGCCGACGCGGGCGCCTGATTGCCCGATGAAGTCGCTGGAATTCCAGCCGCCGACGGATATATAGACTCCTTGAGTGCAAGCACAGGCATTGCCGGGGAGAGCGAAGATGGAATGGAGAGGCCGGCGTCAGTCCGACAATATCGAAGATCGCCGCAGCGATCCGACCGGTGGCGGTTTCGGCCGCGGCGGCGGCTTTAATTTCCCTTCCGGCGGCGGCGTTCGCCGCGCCGGCGGCGGCCTCAGCATCGGTACGATCATCTTCCTCGTCGTCATCTATTTTATCTTCAAGGCGATGGGCATCGACCTGATGCAGGTGCTCGATACCGGCGGCACGACGAGCGGTCCCGGCTACGAGCAGAGCCAGTCCGGCGGAACACGCACGCCCGCCAATGACGAGATGACTGCTTTCATGCGTACCGTTCTTGCCGAGACCGAAGATACCTGGCAGGGCATCTTCCAGGCGCAGGGCCAGAATTACGAGGAGCCACGCCTCGTGCTGTTCTCGGGCTCGACGGCATCGGCCTGCGGCTCCGCATCATCTGCAACAGGCCCGTTTTACTGCCCCAGCGACCACAAGGTTTATCTCGATACCGAATTCTTCCAGGAGCTTTCCGACCGCTTCGGCGCGTCTGGCGATTTCGCCGAGGCTTATGTCGTTGCCCACGAGGTCGGCCATCACGTGCAGAACCTGCTCGGCATCCTGCCGAAGTTCAACCAGGCGCGTCAGCGCATGAGCGAGGCCGAAGCCAACAAGATGTCGGTGCGCGTCGAGCTGCAGGCCGATTGCTTCGCCGGCATCTGGGGCAAATATACCCAGCAGAAGGGCCTGCTGGAGTCCGGCGATCTGGAGGAAGCGCTGAACGCCGCCCAGCAGATCGGCGACGACTCGCTGCAGAAGCGGTCACAGGGTTATGTCGTGCCGGAAAGCTTCAACCACGGCACCTCGGAGCAGCGCGTCAGATGGTTCAAGCGTGGCTTCGACAGCGGCCAGTTGTCAGCCTGCGATACGTTCTCCGGCCCGATTTGAGGAGTAGAGAGAAGGGGCGCATGGCACAAGTCGCAGCCCCTTCCATCCCTTGCTTACTTCTCGCTGTCCATATGCTGCAGCATATGCTCGGGATAACGCCCACCCGCGGCAGCGTCTTTCGGCACGGCGCGTTCGATAACTTCGAAATCTTCTGGCGACAGGTCGACGGCGCGTGAGCCGAGCGCCTCGCTCAGTCGGTCGCGGCGGCGAGCGCCGATGATCGGGACGATATCCTTGCCCTTGGCGGCGACCCAGGCGATGGCGATCTGGGCGACCGAGACGCTCTTTGCCTCGGCGATCTCGCGCAGCTTCTCCACCAGAGCGAGGTTCTGCTCGATATTGCCTTCCTGAAAGCGTGGGCTGTAATTACGGAAGTCGCCTGCCGTCGCACTCTGGCCCTTCTGCCAGTGGCCGCTGATCAGGCCGCGCGACAGCACGCCGTAGGCAGTGATCGAGATGCCGAGTTCACGTGTCGTCGGCAGGATCTTCTCCTCGATGCCGCGTGAGATCAGCGAATATTCGATCTGCAGGTCGACGATCGGGGCAACAGTGGCGGCGCGGCGGATCGTATCGGCGCCGACTTCCGACAGGCCGATATGCCTGACATAACCCGCCTTGACCAAATCTGCGATGGCGCCGACGGTGTCCTCGATCGGCACGTTCGGATCGAGGCGGGCGGGGCGGTAGATGTCGATATAGTCGACGCCGAGGCGCTGCAGCGAATAGGCGAGGAAATTCTTGACCGCGACCGGGCGGGCGTCAATGCCGTTCCAGCCGCCGACCGGATCGCGCAGGCCGCCGAACTTGACGCTGATGACGGCGTTCTCGCGCCTGCGGCCCTTCAATGCCGCGCCGATCAACATTTCATTGTGGCCCATGCCGTAGAAATCGCCGGTGTCGAGCAGGTTGACGCCGGCATCGAGCGCGGCATGGATCGTCGCGATGCTTTCTGCGCGATCTGAGGGACCATACATGCCCGACATGCCCATGCAGCCGAGGCCGATGGCCGAGACATCAGGTCCGGTCTTTCCCAAACGATAGGTCTGCATTGTCTTCTCCTTCTTTGCGCCGGAGCGGCGCGCTATCGGACGTCCGCGCCGGGGCGGCGCTGCCGGACACCGTTTTAGCGCTTTCGTATTTGTGCGATAATCCGGATAGTGTCGAACAGGCCGTACGGAAAAATGCACAATGAGCGATCTTCCCTTGAGTGATCTGGATGCCTTCACGGCGATTGCAAGGGAGCGCAGCTTTCGCGCCGCCGCCCGCAAGCGTGGGGTTTCGGCCTCATCGCTCAGCGACTCGCTGCGGCGGCTGGAAGAGCGGCTCGGCGTGCGCCTGCTCAATCGGACGACGCGCAGCGTCACG
>NZ_JALBGX010000154.1:0-14760 GCF_023006465.1 Rhizobium sp. PRIMUS64
CCGTCAACGTCGTCGGCACCGTCACCGAGAAGGGCAATGTCCGGCCGCCCGCACAGCAGCCGAAGACGACTGAGGTCGCGGCCGCAGCTCCAGTCGCCGCAAAGCCACAGCAGGCCGCATCCGCCGGCGGCTACGGCATCCAGATCGCCTCGCTGCCTTCGGAAGACGAGGCGACCAAATCCTATGCCAACCTGTCGAAGAAATTCGCCAGCGTGCTTGGCGGCCGCAGTCATGAGATCCGCAGGGCCGATATCGCCGGCAAGGGTACTTTCTACCGTGTCCGCATTCCGGCCGGTTCCAAGGACGAGGCCGCAGCGCTCTGCGAACAGTATCGCGCGGCGGGCGGAAGCTGCCTGATCTCCAAGTAGATCGGTTTTTTGAACAGAATATAGGAGCGGCGGGCCGGATCGGCCCGCCGCTCTTTTTTGTGCATCCGGCCCGACCTTGCTCGCATTTGGCCGGGCGCCGTCTATGATTCGGATATGACCGAATCAAAAGCGATGATCCTTGGCTGCAGCGGCCTTTCCCTCACATCCGAAGAGAAAGCCTTTTATCGGGGCGAACGGCCCTGGGGCTTCATCCTCTTCGGGCGCAACATCTCCGAAGCACGGCAGATCACCGATCTCGTCGCCGAACTGCGCGACAGTGTCGGCTGGCATGCACCGGTGCTGATCGACCAGGAGGGCGGCCGCGTCCAGCGCATCCGCCCACCCGTTCTAGCGCGTTATCCTTCCGGCCTGGCGCTCGGCGATCTCTATCGCCGCGATCGCGTGCTCGGCCTGCGCGCCGCCTGGCTGATGTCGCGGCTGCACGCCTTCGACCTTTCGAGCCTCGGCATCGATGTCGATTGCCTGCCGGTGCTCGATGTGCCTGTCGAGGGCAGCAGCAACGTCATCGGTGACCGAGCCTATGGCGGCGATCCCGAAACCGTCATCGCGATGGGGAAAGCGGCTGCCGCAGGGCTGAAGGCCGGCGGCCTGTTGCCTGTGATGAAGCATATGCCCGGCCACGGTCGCGGCTTTGCGGATTCACATCTGGAGCTGCCTGTCGTCACCGTCTCGCGCGATGAGCTGGAGCTGCATGATTTCCCGCCCTTTGTCGCGATGAAGGACGAGTTGATGGCCATGACCTGTCACGTCGTTTTCGCCGCCATCGACCCGGACAATCCGGCGACGACCTCGCGCAAGGTGATCGACGGCATCATCCGCGAACACATCGGCTTTAACGGTCTGCTGCTCTCCGACGACAGCTCGATGAACGCTCTTTCCGGCACGATCGGTGAACGCGCGGCGAATATCATTGCAGGCGGATGCGATATCGTGCTGCATTGCAATGGCAATATGGACGAGATGCTAGATGTCGTGGCAAATGTTCCGCCGCTCGCCGGCATATCGCTTGCCCGTGCAAAAGCGGTGGAAGCGGGCTTCGCGACGCCGGATACATCAGATGAAGCGGAATTGAGGGCGGAATTCGAGGCGATGTTTGCGACGGTCTGATCGTAAGGGAGTAGCTAGGTGAGCACGGTCAAGGGCACGGAACGCCCGCAGGCGGCGACGCCGATGGACAAGTTGTGGCAGGATAACGGTGCCGAGCGCGCCAGCCACGAGCCGGCGCTGGTGATCGACGTCGCCGGCTTCGAAGGCCCGCTCGACCTGTTGCTCTATCTCGCCCGAAACCAGAAGGTCGATTTGTCGCGCATTTCGGTGCTGGCGCTCGCCGAGCAATATCTGCTGTTCATCGAAAGCGCCCGGCGTATCCGCATCGAGCTTGCCGCCGACTATCTCGTCATGGCAGCCTGGCTTGCCTATCTGAAGTCGAAGCTGCTCATTCCCCAGCAGGTCAAGGATGACGGCCCTTCCGGCGAGGAGCTGGCGGCAACACTCGCCTTCCGCCTGAAACGTCTCGAAGCCATGCGCCAGGCGGCAGACGGCCTCGTCAACCGCAACCGCCTCGGCCGCGATATCTTCGTGCGTGGCGCCCCCGAGCATATTCCCGACCGGCAGCAGTCCGCTTACGCGGCAAGCCTCTACGATCTCCTGACTGCCTATGCGGCGCTGCGCCAGCGCCATGCCGTCACTCAGGTGACGATCGAGCGGCGCACCGTCTGGTCGCTGACCGATGCCCGCGAACTGCTGACCCAGATGATCGGCGAGATCGGTGACTGGACGGCGATGGAACATTATCTGCTGCGTTATCTCGCAGCGCCTGAAGAACGCGTCACAGCAATCGCCAGCGCCTTTGCCGCCTCGCTGGAGCTGGTGCGCGAGGGCAAGCTCGAAATCCGCCAGGACGGCGCCTTTCAGCCGATATACATGCGCCGCGGTCCGAAACATGCCACGCTGCAGGTGGTGGAACAGGAGCAGCCGGCTTGATCGATCCGAGGAGCGAGGAGGAATTCGAAGGCAATTTCGAAGACAGGGGCCGCGACCTGCAGGCCGAGATCGAGGCCGAGCGCATCGCCGAGGCGCTGGTCTTCGCCTCCTCGCAGCCGGTCTCCGAAGGCTTCCTCGCTGAGCGCCTGCCCGAGAAGACCGACGTGCATGCGATCATGCTGCGCCTGAAGGAGCAATATGCGCCGCGGGGCGTCAATCTTGTGCAGGTCGAAGGCGCCTGGGCCTTCCGCACCGCCGCCGACCTGTCCTTCGTCATCCGCCGTGATGACAATGAGGTGAAGAAGCTTTCGCGCGCCGCACTGGAAGTGCTGGCGATCATCGCCTATCATCAGCCGGTGACACGTGCGGAAATCGAAGATATCCGCGGCGTCCAGACCTCGCGCGGCACGCTCGACGTGCTGATGGAGGCGGGCTGGGTGCGCTTCCGCGGCCGCCGGCGCACACCGGGCCGGCCGGTGACATTGGGCACGACACGCGATTTCCTCGACCATTTCGGACTCGAAGAGCTGCGTGACCTGCCCGGTCTCGAAGAGTTGAAGGGAGCGGGCTTGCTGTCGGGCCGCATTCCGGCGAATTTCAATATTCCCTCGCCGTTGATGAACGACGAACTGACCGAGGACGAAGACCCGATCACCCAGATGGACCTCGAGGAACTGGGGTTGCTGGCACCGCGTGGCACCCCTGAAGATTGAGGGGCTTGCGTCTTGCTTTTGCCATGCATGGCGAAAACAATGGTGGCCACCACTTTTCGATGGGTCGATGGCTTGTCACAAAGGGCGATACCGTGACATTAAGCTCAGTTCACAGGGCTTGATGTTGGAAACGATGTTGGAAATCCTTACATCGTGGGAACATAGAAACAGGGAGTTAGCGTAATGGGTTCTTTTAGCATGTGGCACTGGCTGATCGTTCTGGTCATCGTGCTGTTGTTGTTCGGTCGCGGCAAGATTCCGGAACTGATGGGCGACGTTGCCAAGGGCATCAAGAGCTTCAAGAAGGGCATGACGGACGAAGACGCGCCGGACACGGCAAAGACCGTCGATCACAAGGCCGACGAAACGAAGTAACCAAGTCCGGGAAAAAGCGCAGCCCCCGCGCTTCCCGTCCAGGAGCCTTGCATGTTCGATATTGGCTGGACCGAGCTTTTGGTCATCGCGGTCGTACTGATCGTGGTCGTCGGTCCCAAGGATTTGCCGCCGATGCTGCGCGCTTTCGGCAAGATGACGCAGCGCGCCCGCAAGGTCGCGGGTGAATTCCGTGCGCAGTTCGATGAGGCGTTGCGCGAAGCGGAACTTGACGATGTCCGCCAGACGATCAGCGACGCCCAGAAACTCAACCCGGTCAACAGCCTGCGCGAGGCGATGAATCCGCTTCGCCAGATGGGCAACGAGATCAAGGCCGACCTGCAGAAGTCGACCACGGTCACGGAGAACAAGACCGAGGTGCCGCCCGACGCTGTTGCAGCCCCGACGCCGTCGATGAGCTTGCCGGAAACGCCGCCATTGGTAGCGACACCTGCGCCGTCGGAACCCGTCGCAGCAGCGATTGTCCAGGCCGATACGGTTGCCGCCAAGCCGAAGGTTGTGCGCAAGCCGCGCGTCAAGGCTGCCGATAAGGTCGATGCTGCGGCTGCCGTTGCCGTGCCTGTGGAAAAGCCGAAACGCACGACGGCAGTCAGGAAGCCTGCAACGCCGAAGAAGCCGGCGCAGACGAAGAAGGACGAGGCATGAGCGGTGATATCGAAGACAAGCCGCAGCCGTTGATCGAGCACCTGATGGAGCTGCGCACGCGGCTGATGTGGTCGATCGGCGCCTTTTTCGTCGCCTTCATCGCATGCTTCTTTTTTGCCAAGCATCTCTTCAACTATCTGGTCATACCCTACAAGACAGCCGTCGTGTGGGCGCATCTCGACGTCGAGAAAGCCCAGCTCATCTACACCGCGCCGCAGGAATTCTTCTTCACGCAGGTCAAGGTGGCGATGTTCGGCGGCCTTGTGGTCGCGTTCCCGATCATTGCCGCCCAGGTCTACAAGTTCGTGGCGCCGGGTCTCTACAAGAATGAGCGCCAGGCTTTCCTGCCGTTCCTGATCGCCTCGCCGGTCCTGTTCCTGATGGGCGGCGCGCTCGTCTATTTCTTCTTCACGCCGATGGTCATGTGGTTCTTCCTGTCGATGCAGCAGGCGCCAGGTCATGACGAAATAGCGATCTCGCTGATGCCGAAGGTCTCGGAATATCTGAGCCTGATCATGACGCTGGTCTTCTCCTTCGGCCTCGTCTTCCAGCTTCCCGTCGTCACCACGCTGCTTGCTCGTGTCGGTCTTCTGACGTCGCAATGGCTCGCCGAAAAGCGCAAGTTTGCCATCGTCCTCGCCTTTGTTGTCGCCGCCGTGCTGACGCCGCCGGATCCGATGTCCCAGATCGGCCTTGCGATACCGACGATCCTTCTCTACGAGATTTCCATCCATGCGGCGCGACTCGTGGAGCGCCAGCGTGCCCGGCAGGCGGTCGAAAAGGAAACTGGATCCGCAGACGTTGCCAAGACGGACAGCGTCTGAGCTGAGATCTGGAAATCCCTTCATGAACGTCGTCGACTGCATAATCCTTAAATCGGAATCGGTTTAAGGATTATGCAGCAATTCAAAGTGTTACAGCGTCCCTTGCGCGTCTGAAAAGACACGGCGGCGCTGTAATATCCGGTCGAGGTCCGATCAGGCTTTGGCCGGGCCACCTCTGTTGCAACGACCTGGAACGACGATGCTCGATATCAAATGGATCCGTGAGAATCCCGAAGCGCTCGATGCCGCCCTTGCCAAGCGCGGCGCGGAGCCTCTGGCACAAAGTCTCGTTGCCCTCGATGAAAAGCGGCGCTCCGCCGTCCAAAGGGCGCAGGACTTGCTGTCCCGCCGCAACCTCGCCTCCAAGGAAATTGGCGCGGCGATGGCCCAGAAGAATAGCGAGCTTGCCGAGAAGCTGAAGGCCGAGGTGTCTGAACTGAAGACCCTGCTGCCGGCGATCGAGGAAGAGGACCGGCAACTGACGGCCGAACTCAACGACGCGCTCTCGCGCATCCCGAACATACCTTTCGACGACGTCCCGGTCGGCAAGGACGAGCATGACAATGTCGTCACCCGCACCGTTGGCGAAAAGCCGCGCTGGAACCACGCACCGAAGGAGCACTTCGAAATCGGCGAAGCGCTCGGCTATATGGACTTCGAGCGCGCCGCCAAGCTCTCCGGCTCGCGCTTCACAGTTCTGACCGGGCCGCTCGCCAAGCTTGAGCGGGCACTCGGCCAGTTCATGATCGATCTCCACACCAGCGAGCACGGTTATACCGAAGTTAGTTCGCCGCTGATGGTGCGTGACGAGGCCGTTTATGGCACCGCCCAGCTGCCGAAATTCGCCGAGGATCTCTTCAGGACGACGGACGGCCGCTGGCTGATCCCGACGGCCGAAGTGACGCTGACCAATCTGGTGCGCGAAGAAATCCTCGATCAGGAAAAGCTGCCGCTCCGCTTTACCGCGTTGACGCCGTCCTTCCGCTCGGAAGCGGGCTCCGCCGGCCGCGACACGCGCGGCATGCTGCGCCAGCATCAGTTCTGGAAATGCGAGCTTGTGTCGATCACCGATGCCGAGAGCGCCGTTGCCGAGCATGAACGCATGACCGCCTGCGCCGAGGAAGTGCTGAAGCGCCTCGGCCTGCATTTCCGCACCATGACGCTTTGCACCGGCGATATGGGCTTCGGCTCGCGCAAAACTTACGATCTCGAAGTCTGGCTGCCGGGGCAGAATGCCTTCCGTGAAATCTCCTCCTGCTCGGTCTGCGGCGATTTTCAGGGCCGCCGAATGAATGCGCGCTACCGCGGCAAGGAAGACAAGAGCAACAGGTTCGTCCACACGCTGAACGGTTCCGGCACGGCCGTCGGCCGCTGCCTGATCGCTGTCCTTGAAAATTATCTGAACGAGGACGGTTCCGTCACGATTCCGGACGTTTTGCTGCCCTATATGGGCGGATTGACCAAGATCGAACGGGCGGCCTGAGGCGATGCGCATCCTGCTTACGAATGACGACGGCATTCACGCCGAAGGCCTTGCAGCGCTGGAGCGGATCGCGCGGACGCTGTCCGACGATGTCTGGATCGTCGCGCCCGAGACCGACCAGAGCGGCCTTGCCCATTCGCTGAGCCTCTCCGAACCGTTGCGGCTGCGCAAGATTTCCGACAAGCATTTCGCCCTGCGCGGCACGCCGACCGATTGCGTCATCATGGGCATCAGGCAGGTAATGGACATCAAGCCGGATCTGGTCCTGTCCGGCGTCAATTCAGGCTCGAACGTTGCCGACGACGTGACCTATTCCGGCACGATCGCCGGCGCCATCGAAGGCACCATGCAGGGCGTGCGCTCCTTCGCGCTGAGCCAGGCCTATCTCTATGAGGACGGCGCACGCATCGTGCCCTGGGAGGTCTGCGAAACGCATGCGCCGGCTCTTCTGGAAAAGCTGATGGTCCTGGAGCTGCCGGAGGGTACGTTCCTCAATCTCAACTTCCCGAACTGCCGTCCCGACGAAGTCAATGGCGCCGAGGTGACCATGCAGGGCAAGCTCGCCTTCAATCTGCAGGTCGACGCCCGCTCTGACGGCCGGGGCTTTCCTTACTACTGGCTGAAGTTTGGCGAACGCGCCGGCGCCTTCGTTGAAGGCACCGATATTCACGCCCTGAAGCATAATAAGATTTCGGTAACGCCTTTGAAACTGGATCTGACCGATTATTCCGTGACGGACCGCGTGGCGCGGGCCTTGGGATACGGAGCACAAGTTTGACGGCAAGACTGGCGGAGAAGGAGGGCTTTGCTGCGCTCGTCCTCAGATTGCGTGCCGAAGGCATCTCCGACCTCGATCTGCTGACGGCGGTCGAGCAGACGCAGCGCTCACTATTTGTGCCGCCGCAATATGCCGACGACGCCTATTCAAGCCGGACGATCCCGATCGAGTGCGGCTCCTTTCTCGAAGGCATCGATTTTGCCGTCCGCATCCTGCATCACCTGAAGCTCAAGCCCGGCCAGCGCGTCCTGGAGATCGGCACCGGAAGCGGCTTTACCGCTGCCGTCATGGGCCGCATGGCCGAGCGTGTCCTGTCCATCGACCGCTACAAGACGCTGACAACGGCAGCGCAGCGGCGCATGGAATCGCTTGGTCTGCGCAGCGTCATCATTCGCCATGCCGACGGTAGTGCCGGCATGCAGGGCGAGGGCACCTTCGACCGCATCCTGGTGACTGCGGCCTTCAACGCGATGCCGCGCTTTTATACCGACCAGCTCGTTTCCGGTGGCTCGATGATCGCGCCGCTAATGATTTCCGAGAACGAGTGTCGCATGGTGCGGCTGACGAAAACCGGCAGCCGTTTCGAACGCGAGGAACTGTTCGAAGCACCCTATCTGCCGATCGTTCCGCGCCTTGCCTCGCTGTTGTAGGGCCTCGCTGCCCTAGGCGTAGATGTTTTCCGGACGGATCGGCGTGAAATCTGAATATGCATCACAATCGGAAAAGCTGCTCGCAGTTTTCGGCATTATGCTCTGCGCACTACGATTTTTCACCCGTAAGCCTATGGTTATCAACTTCTCAAAAATATCGCACTGATTCCAGCATCTTAACCGCGTGGTAATACTAACGCGTTTTAATAGACTCACAAATGGTTGCGTTCTCAGTGGGTCGAGTCATGCGTTTCAGTCTTTCGCCAAAGTTCGGGAAGTCGGCCGGTAATCTTCTGGTTGTTGGCCTGCTGGCAAGTGCCGCAACGGGCTGCAGTTCCGATGTGACACGGTTTGGCGGCTTGTTTTCCTCCTCCGGGCAGGACCAGATCACCACAAGTTCCATTCCGCGCAGGAATATGAACGGTTCTCAGGGTGATCCGGTGCCGCGCGCCGATCTCGGCGGTTCGGCCGTTGCCAGCCAGTCGGGCTATGGCGGCGGCAATGGCGCGCTGAACCAGCCTTATCCCGCACGCCAGGGTTACGATCCGACCCGCACGTCGAGCTCAAGCGCACGTCTCGCTTCCGCGCCGGTCTCGGTGCAGCGTTCAGATCTGGCCGCGCCGACGGCCGTTGCTCCGTCCCGGCAGCGGGAAAAGGAAGTTGCGCTCGCCCAGCCTTTCCCAGCTGCGCCGCAGGCCGAAAAGCCCCGATTGGTCGCGCCGGCGGCACCCAAGGTGACGCCTGATACGCTGACGACCGGCACGACGCCGAAGGTTTCCGGCTGGTCCGCGACCAACGCTCCTTCGGTGACGCTGCGACCGGGTGAAAGCATCGCTACGCTCTCCAGGCGTTTCGGCGTTCCGGAAAAGGAAATCCTGCGCGTCAATGATCTGAAGACGGCATCTGCCGCCCAGCCGGGCCAGGCGATCCTCATCCCGACATTCAACGGCGGCAATGCCGCCAAGGCGGCATCGCAGGCGGCTGACCTTTCCAAGCCCGGCAAGATGCCAGAGGCGCCGAAGGCGCCTGAGCAGAACGTTGCCGTCATTCCGGGCGCCAATTCCGCCCGCGACAAGACGCTGGCGAGTGCCGATGCCACCGGCAAGCTTCCCGTCGGCGCCGGCAAGGATCCGAAGGCACCTGCCGGCACCTATGTCGTCAAGCAGGGCGATTCCCTGGCAAAGATCGCCAAGGCGACCGGCAGCAGTGTCGACGATCTCAAGGCCGCCAACAATCTTTCGGCCAACTCGCTCCGCATCGGTCAGGCCCTGAAGATCCCGAACGGCACCGCCGACAATATCAAGACCGCCTCGATCCCGGCCGAGAAGGTCGATCCGAAGCCGACCCAGCCGGCAGCTGCCCTGCAGACGGCTTCCGTGCAGCCTGCGCCCTATAAGGCACCGGCCGCCACCCAGACCGTCGACGATGCCGAGAAGAAGTCGGACGTCAGCTCTGCCGCGCCGGAATCGACCGGCATCGGCAAATACCGCTGGCCGGTGCGCGGCCAGGTCATTGCTTCATACGGCGCCAACGTCAACGGCAACCGCAATGACGGCATCGACATCTCGGTACCGCAGGGCACACCTATTAAGGCCGCTGAAAACGGCGTCGTCATTTATGCCGGCAACGGCCTGAAGGAACTCGGCAACACGGTTCTCGTCCGTCACGACGACGGCACCGTCACCGTCTACGGCAACGCCGACACGCTGAGCGTCACCCGCGGCCAGAAGATCCAGCGCGGCCAGACGGTTGCCGTCTCCGGCATGAGCGGCGACGTCAAGCAGCCGCAGGTCCATTTCGAGGTGCGCAAGGACGCGTCCCCGGTCAACCCGATGACTTTCCTGGAATAGGTACTGCGTACCAGGAAACGCAAAAGCCCGGCCACCAGCCGGGCTTTTGTCATTTAATGCATGTCGCGCAAAAGTGCGCAGCGGTTTTGGGATAAACGACAAAGACCCAAAACGCGTCGCGTGAATTCGGATTGACGCGCGACGCGCTCTAGCCCCGATCGATGTGAACGCGCATGCGCCCGGCCAGGTCCTGGATATACTGCCAGGCGACGCGGCCGGAGCGTGCGCCGCGCGTCGTTGCCCATTCCAGCGCCTCGGCATGCATCTTGTCGCGTTCGAGCTCGAGCTTGAAGTGATCGGCATAGCCGTCGATCATGCCGAGATAATCCTCCTGGCTGCATTTGTGGAAGCCGAGCCAGAGGCCGAAGCGGTCGGAAAGCGAAACCTTTTCCTCGACCGCCTCCGACGGATTGATCGCCGTCGACTGCTCGTTTTCCATCATGTGGCGCGGCAGGAGATGACGCCGGTTGGAGGTGGCGTAAAAGAGCACATTGTCCGGCCGCCCTTCGACGCCGCCGTCGAGTGCTGCCTTCAGCGATTTGTAGGCGGTGTCATCGTGATCGAAGGAGAGATCGTCGCAGAAGACGATCACGCGGTACGGCGTGTCCTTCAGGAGATCGAGCAGATGGGGGAGGGTGGCGATATCCTCGCGATGGACTTCGACCAGCTTCAGCAAGGCACTGCTTTCGCGCCTGACATCCTCGTGCACGGCCTTGACCAGCGAGGATTTGCCCATGCCGCGCGCCCCCCAGAGCAGCACATTGTTGGCGGCATAACCCTCGGCGAAACGCACCGTATTCTCATGCAGGATGTCGCGCACATGATCGACGCCGCGGATGAGCGTCAACGCCACCCGGTTCGGTCTCTTGACCGGCTGCAGATGCTGGCGCAAAGGCGCCCAGACGAAGCAGTCGGCAGCATCCCAGTCGTTGAGGGCGGGTGCCGGTCCGGCAAGACGCTCGACGGCGTCTGCGAGCCGTCTCAGTTCGGCGAGCAGGGCTGTGTTGATTTCCTCAGTCATCGGTGGCCTCCTGATTTCTCACTGCGGCAATCCGCTTTAATCTTTCGATGCCGGGTAGCATGGCGTTTTGACGGCGGAAAGGTTATGAGGCAGCGGAATCGGTACTGTTTCCGGCTGTTTCTGTTGCATTCATCGAAGCGGTAACTATAGTCCGGCAACCTGAAAAGAGAGGCGGAGTTCCGCCGCCCAAGCCTGAGGAGTTTAGCATGTTCATCACCCCGGCATTCGCCCAGAGCGCGACCGATACCGCAACGGGATTCGGCGGTTCCGGTTTCGAAATGATCATCCTGTTCGTGCCGCTGATGGTCGTCTGGTACTTCCTGCTGATCCGTCCGCAGCGCGCACAGGCAAAAAAGCGTGAGGAGACCCTGAAGGCAATTCGTCGCGGCGACCAGGTCGTCACCGGCGGCGGTCTTGTCGGCAAGGTCACCAAGGTCGTCGACGAGAAGGAAGTCGAAGTCGAGATCGCTGATGGCGTGCGCGTGCGCATCGTCCGCAGCGGCATCTCCGAAATTCGCGTCAAGGGTGAACCGGTCAAGGCCGACGCGGCGTAACAAGCGATAACGGCAGGACCGCCGGATCGGAAGATCGTCGAGAGAATGTTGCATTTTTCCCGCTGGAAAACACTTCTGATTTGGCTGGTCGCGTTTGCGGCCATCGCCATCGCTGCGCCCAATCTGCTGACTGAGGCGCAGCGATCCTCCCTGCCGGATTGGTTGCGGCACGACCGCGTAGTGCTTGGTCTCGACCTGCAGGGCGGCTCGCATATCGTTCTGAAGGTCGAGCGTTCCGATATCGTCAAGGACCGCCTGGAAGAGGCGGTCGCCAATGTGCGCAACGCGCTGCGCGGCGCTGGCATCCGCTATACCGGGCTGACCGGCAATGACCAGACCGTCACCGTCCGCATCACCGATCCGGCGCAGACACAGGCGGCGGTCGATCTCCTGAAGCCTTTGACGACGGTTGGCGGACATTCGGGACCTGGGGTCGCGCTGCAGCAGGGCGCGGAGGGGCAGCTCTCGCTGCAGATTTCCGACGCCGGCATTACCGCTGACGTTGCTTCCGCGCGGACCCGGTCGCTCGATATCGTTGGCCGCCGTATCGCCGGATTCGGCTATGATAATTTCCTTGTTCGCCCGGATGGCGCCGACCGGATCGTCGTGCAGGTGCTGGGATCGGTCGATGCTGAGCGGCTGAAGAACATCCTGAACCAGCCGGCCAAACTTTCCTTTCATCTGATCGACGAAAGCATGTCGGGGCAGGAGGCGCTGAACAGCCGTTGGCCGGCGACATCGCAGGTGCTCTATTCGCTTGACGATCCGCCGGTACCTTATCTGGTCGACCGCGCGGCTTTCGCCACTGGCAGCAACATGGTCGATATCGAGCCTGTCGTTGATCAGCAGACGCAGGATACCGCGATTGCCTACCGTCTCGATGCGGAAGGTACGCAGCGGCTGGCGCAGGCGACGGGGCAGAATATCGGCAAGCACCTTGCCATCGTCTTCGACGACCAGGTGATGTCGTCACCGGTTATCGATGCGGCAATCACCGGCGGTGAGGGCCGGATTTCGGCGAACTTCTCGGAAGATGGCGTCCGCGACCTTGCGATCATGCTGCGCGCCGGCGTCTTGCCGGCGACGCTGACCAGCGTTGAGGAACGCAGCGTCAGCCCGAGATTCGGCGCCGATTCCATCTTCAGCGGCCTCGTTGCCGGTCTCGTCGCCGTCGTGCTGGTCGCGGCACTGATGATCGCGCTCTATCGCATCCTCGGCGTCATCGCCGTCGTCTCGCTCTTCTTCAACCTGATGCTCATCGTCGCGGTGCTGAGCCTTGCCGGCGCGACGCTCACCTTGCCCGGGATTGCCGGCATCGTGCTGATTGTCGGCATGGCGGTCGACTCGAACGTTCTGATCTACGAGCGTATCCGCGAAGAGGAGAAGACCACCCATTCCTTTGCGGAGGCCGTCGGCCGCGGTTTCTCACGCGCATTTGCAACGATCATCGATGCGAATGTGACGATCTTCATCGCCGCCATCATCCTCTTTTTCCTTGGCAGCGAATCCATCCGCGGCTTCGCGGTGACGCTGGCGGTCGGCATCCTGACGACTGTTTTCACGGCTTTCACCCTGACGCGCTCGATCGTTGCCGTCTGGCTGAGAGCGCGCCATCCTCGACATCTGCCGAAGAGCGTTCTGGCGCATCTTTTTGAACACGCCAATATCCGCTTCATGGGAATCCGCCGTTATGTCTTTACGGCGTCGGCGGTCATTTCGCTGATTGCCATGGCCGCCTTTGCCACCGTCGGCCTGCATCTCGGCATCGATTTCACTGGCGGCTCGCTCATCGAGGTGACGGCGAAGCAGGGCAATGCCGACATCGCCGATCTCCACTCGCGCCTCAATGATCTCAATCTCGGCGACGTGCGCGTCGAGCGCACGGGCGGACCGTCGAACGCGCGGATCCGCATCGCTTCCCAGGGCGGCGGCGAAAATGCCGAGCAGTCGGCGGCGACGCTGGTGCGCGGCGAGCTCCAGGAGGACTATGATTTTCGCCGCGTTGACGTCGTCGGACCCGCGATCTCGGGCGAATTGACGATGATGGCGACGCTCGGCGTGCTTGCAGCACTAGCCGCGATCCTGATCTACATCTGGATCCGCTTCGAATGGCAGTTCGCGGTCGGCGCCATCGTCGCAACGCTGCACGACGTCATCATCATGCTTGGTCTCTTCGTCCTCACCGGTATCGAGTTCAACCTGACGAGCATCGCCGCCGTGCTCACCGTCGTCGGTTATTCCCTGAACGACACGGTCGTGGTCTATGACCGAATGCGCGAAAATCTCAAGCGATACAAGAAGATGCCGCTGCCGATCCTGATCGATGCCTCGATCAACCAGACGCTGTCGCGCACCGTTCTAACCGCGGCGACGACGCTGACCGCCTTGCTGGCGCTCTTTCTCTTTGGGGGCGAAGTCATCCGCTCCTTCACCTTTGCGATGCTCTTTGGCGTCGCTCTCGGCACCTTCTCTTCGATCTATATCGCCGCTCCTGTCTTGATCGTCTTCCGGCTGCGGCCGGAGGCTCCCGACGGGGAAGAGAGCAACAAGACGGATGCCGGTGTAAAATCCGGCACGGTGGTTTGAAAACATGGCAAAAGGCATAGAAATCCGCGCCGCGCATTTCCCCGGCCGCGCTCCGATCGATGCTTACGGCAATGGCGGCTTTCGCTTTGCCGACATGTCGCATCGTGGCTCCATCCTTTGCCTGCCCTCCGGCATTCATGGCTGGGACATGGATATGTCGAAACCACTGTCGCCTGAAAATTTCCGCCGCGTGCTTGATGAGGCTAGTGATATCGAGGTTCTGCTCGTCGGTACTGGAACCGAGCTTCGCCGCCTGCCCGAGGAATTGAAGCTGGCGCTAAAATCGCGCGGCATCTCCTCCGATCCGATGAGCACCGGGGCCGCAGTGCGCACCTTCAATATCATGCTCGCCGAGCAACGTGCCGTCGCCGCGGCGTTGATTGCGGTCTGACGATGACCGAAGCGCATATTGCGACGAACCAGGAGATCTGCCTGGCGATGCTGCGTGAGAGCGATCGCGACCGCTACCTCGCCTGTCTGCTGTCGCCAGAGGAAAAGCGCGGCGCGCTTGCGGCTCTCTATGCCTTCAATGCCGAGCTTGCCCGCATCCGCGATCTCGTGCACGAGCCGTTGCCCGGGGAGGTGCGGCTACAATATTGGCACGATCTTCTGGAGGGCAGCGCACACGGCTCGACGGCGGCCAATCCCGTCGCCGCGGCGCTTCTGATGGCGATTGAAACGCACCGCCTGCCGCGCAAGACGCTGATCGACATGATCGGGGCCCGCACCTTCGATCTCTATGACGATCCGATGGAGACACGTCTTTCGCTTGAAGGCTATGCCGGCGAAACGGCATCCGCGCTGATCCAGCTCGCAAGCCTGGTGCTTTCGCCGGAGGAGGCCGCACGCTCGGCCGACGCCGCCGGCCATGCCGGCGTCGCCCAAGCGGTC
>NZ_JALBGX010000155.1:0-14607 GCF_023006465.1 Rhizobium sp. PRIMUS64
GGCAGCGACTGCCGCAGCGGCGGCTGCAGGCGCGGCATAACCAGGTGCTGCGATCGGCGCCTGAACATATTGCGGCGTGCCGGCGCGCGAAACCCGGATACGCAGGTCGTCCTGCTCGACCTCGATCTCCGTCAGATCCGTTTCGTTGAGAATATTGGCGAGATCGCGGATCAGTGCCTGGTCGATACCCGATTTCTTTTCAGCCATGGTGTTGCCCTGTCTTCTTCTTATGCCGTGATGTTCTTCAGCGCGTGGAGCGCCAGGATGTAGCTGTGAGGCCCGAAGCCACAGATCACGCCTTTGCATGCCGGCGCGATCATCGACTTGTGGCGGAATTCTTCCCGTGCATGCACGTTGGATATGTGGAGCTCGACGACGGGAACTGATATAGCGCGGATCGCATCATGCAGCGCGACCGATGTATGCGTATAGGCGCCTGCATTGATGGCAACGCCGACGGCCTTTTCGTCGGCCTCATGGAACCAGTCGACGAGCGTGCCTTCGTGGTTGCTCTGGCGAAAGTCGATATCGAGGCCGAGTTCGCGGCCTGCGGCCTTGCAGTCTGCCTCGATGTCCTTGAGCGTCTTGCCGCCATAAATGCCGGGCTCTCGTTTACCCAGCATGTTCAGGTTGGGGCCGTTCAGGACAAAAATCGTTTGCGTCATCGAATGTTCCGTAAAATGTACGACGGCAACCTATAGACTCCGCGAAGGCCGATTGAAAGCCCTTACGGATTGGCCAGCAGGAATCGCGCCACATTTGTCCACATGGTTGAAACGCTTCGATTTTGGCGTTTTGATGGGCGGCCGGGAGCTCAAGCATGTCGCGCAAAAGTGTGCAGCGGTTTTGCGACAACGACATGCGCAAACATAAATATCTAAAGCGCGAGGGGCGCAAACTGAAAGATTGCGACGCGCTTTGGTTTGCTCAGCAGGCGGTCTTGCCGCAGCTGCGCATGTTCTTGACCTTGGCTTCGAGATCGTCGAGCCCGACGGCGCCTGGCACCAGTTCGTTGCCGATCACATAGGACGGCGTGCCGCTGATGCCGAGACTGGAAGCGAGCTGGTAGGTCGCCTGGACGATTCCGTCATTCGGGCTCTTTGCCATCTCCGCGCGGATCTTGTCCTCGCTGACGCCGAGCGAAGTAGCGACAGCGATCGCTGTTTCGTCCGAGGCGCGGCCTTCGGTGCCGAGAAGGGCGACGTGGAAATCGGCATATTTCTCCGGTGCCAGCTTGCGGAAGGCGTCGGCCACCTTGTGGGCGGCGACCGAATCAGGCCCGAGGATCGGGAATTCCTTGAGGACGAAACGGACGTTCTTGTCCTTTTTCAACATGGCCTGCATGTCGGGAAGCGCATGACGGCAGTAGCTGCAATTGTAATCGAAGAATTCGACGACAGTGACATCGCCCTTGGGATTGCCGAGCGTGACGTCGTTCTTCGACTCGAAGATGTCGGTGGTGTTCTCTTCGATCGCCATATTGGCCTTCACCAGGCGCTGGGCTTCCTGCTTCTTCTGCAGCGCATCCTGGACTTCCAGCATGATCTCGGGATTCTCGATCAGGTATTGCTTGATGAATTCGCCGAACTCCTTCTTCTGCTGGTCGTCGAGCGCTGCCGCCGGAAGCGGAAGGGCGATCGATGCGGCCAGCGCCAGTGCGGTGAAGGTTTTCGAGAAGAAGGCCATGATATCCTCGTCATCGGCAATGTGGTCGTCTTGGTCAAGAAGACCGTCGCCGGGTTATGGACTTGAATGCGTCGCGTCAAGGTACGGTGCGTTCGGTTCTGCTCAAACAGGAATTTTCACCCCCGCGCGACCCTCGCGGGATTGTGATGAGCCGATTAATGCGGCAATTGTCTGGCCGTCATTGAAGAAGCTGAGCGAGAAACGATCTTGTTTTCCATATCCAAACGCAGCGAAGTCGAGCCTTTTCACGCCATGGACGTCTTGGCGGAGGCGACGAAGCGGCGTGCGGCCGGCCATCCCGTGATCTCGATGGCGGTCGGTCAGCCCTCGCATCCGGCACCTCAAGCGGCACTCGAAGCGGCGCGCACAGCCCTTACCGAAGGCCGGATCGGTTATACCGATGCGCTGGGAACGGCGCGGCTGAAATCGGCGCTCGCCTGGCACTACAAGGATCGCCACGGCCTGGAGATCGATCCCACGCGCATCGCCATCACCACCGGCTCCTCGGCAGGTTTCAATCTCGCCTTCCTGTCACTCTTCGATGCCGGCGATGCGGTGGCGATCGCAAGACCTGGTTATCCCGCCTATCGCAATATTCTCGGCGCGCTGGGCCTGAAGGTTCTCGAAGTGCCGGTAACGGCCGAGACCCAGTTCACCCTGACGCCGCAAAGCCTCGAGGCCGCACAGAAGGAAAGCGGCATGACGCTGAAGGGCGTGCTGCTCGCAAGTCCCGCCAACCCGACCGGCACCGTGACCGGCCGCGATGGGCTGCAGGCGCTTGCAGATTATTGCGCGGCCCATTCCATCGCCTTCATCTCCGATGAAATCTACCACGGGCTGACCTTCGCCGGCGAGGAGACGAGCGCGCTGGAACTGACCGACGAGGCGATCGTCATCAACTCCTTCTCCAAATATTATTGCATGACCGGTTGGCGAATCGGCTGGATGGTGCTGCCGGCACGCCTGGTGCGGCCGATCGAGCGGGTGGCGCAGAGCCTCTACATCTCCCCGCCGGAGCTCTCCCAGATCGCCGCCACGGCCGCACTGAGCGCTGGCGCGGAGCTCGATCGTTATAAGGCGAGCTATGCCACCAACCGCGACTTGCTGATGCGGCGACTGCCGCAGATCGGGTTTTCGATTGCGTCGCCGATGGACGGTGCGTTCTACGCCTATCTCGACGTCACCCGCTTCACCAATGACAGCATGGGCTTTGCCAAACGCATGCTCGCGGAAATCGACGTCGCCGCGACGCCCGGTCTGGATTTCGATCCGCTGGAGGGAAATCGAACCCTGCGTCTGTCCTATGCGGGCTCGCAAGCTGAGATCGCCGAGGCGGTGGAGCGAATCGCAGCCTGGTTGAAGTAGCGTCCGCTGCCCGGCAAGCGGCAGTGCGCTCTCCAATCCTCAGCTGCGTCGCGAAAACAGCGAAGCAAAAGTCGAAGACGGTTTGTTGTTCAGCCGCGGCACCACCACGAGCTGCTTGATGTCACCGCGCTTGTAGGCGGCGAGGAAACGGCGGTAATCCTTGAAGGAGACGCAGCCGTTGGAATCGCCGTTCTTGCCGAGCATGTAGGTATGGGCGAGAAGGCCGACACGGTCATAAATGGCGTCCGAACCCTCGACCGGCGTCAACCGCAGCGCCTCGACACCATGGAAAAGGCTCTCGCGCATGGTGAGGACATAGGTGTGTGGCGGCGTCGGTCCGCGCATCTTCTTGTTCACGAAACGCGGGTTG
This sequence comes from Rhizobium sp. PRIMUS64, assembly GCF_023006465.1. Classification (NCBI taxonomy): domain Bacteria; kingdom Pseudomonadati; phylum Pseudomonadota; class Alphaproteobacteria; order Hyphomicrobiales; family Rhizobiaceae; genus Rhizobium; species Rhizobium sp. PRIMUS64. Next base: position 3,422 of record NZ_JALBGX010000155.1, read on the forward strand.
TCACGCATCTTGCCGAGCCCGGAATGGGCCTCAAGCCGTTCGCCGTTCGGCAGGTAGACGGTGCTGTTTTCGATATCGTAGATCGCCACGCCTGCGCGCAGCTTCGGCGAGAAGACCGGCTTGTCGTAGCGCGGCACTGCGTCGTCCTCGTCATCCTCGATCGGCGAGTTCGGCTGGGCATAGGCAAGCGCTGGCTCACCAGAACGCTGCGAGCCCTTGGAGGCCAGTGCCGGTTTGCCGATGAGGCCATCAGGACGTGCCATCGGCAGCGGCACGGAACCTTCGTCCGGCGCCAGCACGAGATCGAAGGGTGGCGCGTCATCTGCGGCGGCAACGACCACCGGTGCAGGTTCCGATGCGGGAATGGAGGCCGTTCTGACAGGAGGTGTGGTTGGCTCGACCGGAGCCGGCGCGATTTGCCGGGATCCGGCATCGGCAAGCGCAAGCAGGGCCGGGAGTTCAACTGCGGCGACGGCCTCCTTCGAGGGAACGATGATCCGGTCGCCGTCGTCTTCTTCCGTCTCTGCCGAGGCGAGTTCGACCGGCGGCGGCGCGATCACATCGTCCTTGCGGAATTTGACGCTATCGGAAATCGCGGCCACGACCGGCTGCTCGACAGCCATGGCGAGCCGATTGTTTTTGGCGAGAACCGCGAGCGCCGTTGCAGCGGCGGCGGTCTTTTCGGCATGGGATTGAATGAGGCTCGCCGTCAGCGGTACCTTCGGCTTCGCATCGAAGGCAGCCAGCCGATCGGCCTTGCCGACATGGATCAGCCGCTCATGGTGCGGTGACGGAGCAACCTTCGGCGCAGTGCCGACCTGTGCCAGTCGATCGGACGGAGAATAGGGAGCGGCTATCGAGTGCATCGTCGCGAAGGTCGCGATCAGCCATGTGGAGGTCAGAAATCCGGCGCCGACAACACCGTAAAAGAAACCGCGAGATCTGCGCCAACGGAAAGCAGATCCGCCAAGAAGGGTGACGTCATCGAACGTCCCGACCGCACACGCCATACTACACTCGTCTTTCAAACTCGCTACGCAGGCCGGCGGCACTGACTGACTTAACTTCGCCGGGGCCGGTACAGGCGCAAATGGGCCGAATTTAGACCACCCACGACGTCCGACTGTCTCGCAAGGATGACGAATTATGGTTTCTAATTTGTTTACGCGGCGTTGCAGTTTTTCACGGCGTCTCAAAAAGAGATGCGTTGGGCGTCTCAGGCGCGCTCCATCACATAACTTCCCGGCGCTTCCTCGATCGCGTTCAACGCATCGCCGCCGGGTTTGCGGGCAGGCACGCGTCTGCCATCATGCGTCTCGATCCAGGCCTGCCAATGCGGCCACCATGACCCCGGGGTCTCCGTCGCCTGGTCGAGCCAAGTCTCGTAGTCTCCCTTGGCGGGGCCGCCCGTCCAGAATTGATACTTCTTCCTGTCGGGCGGATTGACGACGCCGGCGATATGTCCCGAGCCGGTCACGACGAATTCCACCTTGCCGCCGAAGAACCGGCTGCCGAGGAAGACGGACTTGGCAGGTGCGATGTGATCCTCGCGGGTGGCGAGATTATAGATCGGGATCTTCACGTCCTTCAGCGACACGGGCTTGCCATCGAGGATCATCTCGTTCTGCGTCAGCGCATTATTGAGGTAGCAATTGCGCAGATAGAAGGCATGGTTTGCCGCCGCCATGCGGGTCGAATCGGCGTTCCAGAACAAGAGGTCGAAGGGCAGGGGATCCTGGCCCTTGAGGTAGTTGTTGACGAAGTAAGGCCAGATCAGTTCCGAGGCGCGCAGCATGTTGAAGGCCATCGACATCTTCGTGCCGTCGAGATAGCCGGCCGCCTGCATATGCTCTTCGAGCGATTCAAGCTGCTCCTCGTCGACAAAGACCTTGAGGTCGCCGGCATGGGTGAAATCGACCTGGGTGGTGAAGAGTGTCGCGGTCTTGATGCGCTTGTTCTTCTCCTTGGCATGCAGCGCCAGTGTCGCGGCCAGCAGCGTGCCGCCGACGCAGTAGCCGACGGCGTTGACGTCCTTCTCGCCGGTTGCCTTCTCGATCGTTGCGAGCGCGAAATCGATGCCTTCGCGGGCATAAGCCGTCCAGTCCTTCTCGGCGTGGCGCGCATCCGGGTTGACCCAGGAAATGACGAAAACCGTCTGACCCTGGTCAACGCACCATTTGATGAAGGATTTTTGCGGGTTGAGGTCGAGAATATAGAACTTGTTGATCCAGGGCGGGCAGATCAGCAGCGGTCGCTTCAGCACGGTTTCGGTCGAAGCCTCGTACTGGATGATCTGGCAGATGTCGTTCTGGGCGATCACCTTGCCTGGCGTCAGCGCCATATCGCGGCCGACGGTGAATTTCGTCATGTCGGTCTGGCGAAGACGAAGGTCGCCATGTCCGGCAGCGATATCCTCGGCCAGCATCTTCATCCCGCGCACCAGATTGGCGCCGCTGGTCGCGATCGTCTCGCGGTAGAGCTGCGGATTGGTGGCGATGAAGTTGGTCGGCGAAAGCGCTGCGGTGATCTGCTTCACGTAGAAGCCGGCCTTGTGCTTGGTGTGCTCGTCGAGGCCATCGGTCTCCGAGACCATCTTTTCCACCCAGTCGGTCGTGACGAAATAGACCTGGCGGAGAAAATCGAAGAACGGATTCTTCTGCCAGTCCTCGTCCGAGAAGCGCTTGTCCTTGCGGGTGTCCGGCTCGGGAGGCGTGGGATCGCCCTGCATTCGTTGCATCGAGCGCATCCAGATGCCGAAGAACGAGGACATCAGCTGTGTCTGTGCCTCAAAAGTGCGGCGCGGATCGGAAATCCAGTATTCGGTGACCTTGGAAAGCGTCTTGACCATGTCGGTCATCGGATCGACGGTGCTTTCGGTGATCTCGCCGCGTTCGCGCGGCGCAAGCCAGGCAGACGCTGCTTGTCCGAGATTTTCGAGCGCCCGAGCGAAATTCATCGCCATGGCCTCAGGATCCTTCAACAGATAGGGATCGAGATCGGTCGCGTCGAAGCCGGCCTTGCCGCCATTCTCCTGCTTGCTGTCGGTCACCATTTCCTCCGGCGGCAGCACCACTCTTTTTATCCGTTCGTTGTACATCGTGATTGAACGAGAAAACAAGTTCCACCCGCATCGGCTCATGCTATTGCTTTGTGGCTGCGACAAATTTAACAGTCGAAGCAGTCAGAACTGGATTTTGAGGCATGACGAAGAACGGCATTCGGCGCATCGCAACCTTCAACCGCACCGCACTGATCTGCGCCGCGGCGGCGATGGCCCTTGCCGGATGCAATCTGACGGCGGAACAAAAGGCCGCTGCCGCTGCCAAGCGAGCGGCGCCGACCGCCGTCGTCATGCCGGCCACCAAGGGCGAGGCGGTCGAAGGTGGCCTTGCGAAGTCACCGGACGGCTATCCGAATTTCGGCGCGCCGCTGACGGCCGCCAACGTCCAGATGAGCGACGAGCAGGCTGCCGAACTGCAGCATCAGCTGACGGCACTTGCCGCTCGGCGCAAGGCCGGCACAATCTCGGAGGCCGAATATCAGGCCAAGGTCGCTGAAATGCGGCGTCTCGCCGCCGAGCACGGCACTGATACGCTCTCCGAAATCTCCAAATAGACCTTGCCTTTCAGGCAATTTGGACGCAAAGCCTTCCGGATGGATCGGAAGATATAATTTTCCCGATAAAGCGCGTTACGCGGCCTTTCCGTCAAAGATTTGCCGCGTCGCTTGGGTCTGATGAATACGGCGTTGCGATTCTGAAGTTCGTGTCGCAGCCGCCGGGAGACGGAACGAACTTCGACAGCGGCCCGAAATGCCGCCTTTCCATGGGGAATGAGATGGAAGAGTTTCACAAAGTCCGGCGTTTGCCGCCTTATGTTTTCGAACAGGTCAACCGTTTGAAAGCAAGCGCGCGAGCGGGCGGCGCCGATATCATCGATCTCGGCATGGGAAACCCCGACCTTCCCACTCCCCAGTCGATCGTCGACAAGCTGTGCGAGGTCGTGCAGGATCCGCGCACGCACCGTTATTCCTCTTCCAAGGGCATTCCGGGCCTGCGTCGCGCCCAGGCCGCATATTATGCCCGCCGTTTCGGCGTCAAGCTCAACCCGGATACGCAGGTGGTCGCCACCTTGGGCTCCAAGGAAGGCTTCGCCAACATGGCGCAGGCAATCACCGCGCCTGGCGACGTGATCCTCTGCCCGAACCCCACCTATCCGATCCACGCCTTCGGCTTCCTGATGGCGGGCGGCGTGATCCGTTCCATGTCGGTGGAGCCGGATGCGAGCTTCTTCGAGCCGCTCGAACGCGCGGTCCGGCATTCGATTCCGAAGCCCTTAGCGTTGATCCTCAACTACCCCTCGAACCCGACGGCCTTTGTCGCGACGCTCGATTTCTACAAGGACGTCATCGCCTTTGCGAAAAAGCATGACATCATCGTGCTCTCCGACCTTGCCTATTCGGAAATCTACTTCGACGGCGCTCCGCCGCCGTCGGTTCTCGAAGTGCCGGGCGCAATGGACGTGACTGTCGAGTTCACCTCGATGTCGAAGACCTTCTCCATGCCCGGCTGGCGCATGGGCTTTGCCGTCGGCAACGAGCGGCTGATCGCGGCGCTTACCCGCGTCAAGTCCTATCTCGACTACGGCGCCTTCACGCCGATCCAGGTGGCGGCGACGCACGCACTGAACGGCGACGGCTCCGACATTGCGGAAGTCCGCAACGTCTATAAGCGCCGTCGCGACGTCATGGTCGAAAGCTTCGGCAAGGCCGGGTTCGACGTGCCGCCGCCGGCTGCCACCATGTTTGCCTGGGCGAAGATCCCCGAAAAGTTCCGTCACCTCGGTTCGCTGGAATTCTCCAAGCTGCTGGTCGAGAAGGCCGACGTCGCCGTTGCCCCGGGCATCGGCTTCGGCGAAATGGGCGACGACTACGTTCGTCTGGCACTTGTGGAGAACGAACACCGTATCCGCCAGGCAGCGCGCAACATCAAGAAGTTCATGTCGACGGCTGACGAGACAATGCACAACGTCATCTCACTGAACGCACACCGCTAATCCAACCGTTGGGCAGCCGCGTCATGCGGCTGCCGCCACACAGACATTTCAGGATCGATCCATGGCAGATGCCCTCAAAATCGGCATTGCGGGCTTGGGCACCGTTGGCGCCTCGCTTGTCCGCATCATTCAGCAGAAAAGCAACGAGCTTGCCGTCACCTGCGGACGTCCGATCACCATCACGGCGGTCTCCGCGCGTGACAAGGCGAGGGACCGCGGCATCGATCTTTCCACTGTTACCTGGTTCGACCGGCCGGAAGAGCTTGCCGAAAAGGGCGATATCGACGTCTTCGTCGAGCTGATGGGCGGCGCCGAAGGAGCTGCCAACATCTCTGTACGCGCCGCACTCCAGCGTGGTCTCCATGTGGTGACAGCCAACAAGGCGCTGCTTGCCTATCACGGCGTCGAGCTTGCGACGATCGCCGAGGAGAAGGGGTCGCTGCTGAACTTCGAGGCGGCGGTCGCCGGCGGCATCCCGGTCATCAAGGCGCTGCGTGAATCGCTGACGGGCAATTCCGTCTCGCGCATCTATGGCATCATGAACGGCACCTGCAATTACATCCTGACCAAGATGGAGAAGGAGGGACTTTCCTTCGCCGAATGCCTCAAGGAAGCGCAGCGGCTGGGTTATGCCGAGGCTGATCCGGCCTTCGATATCGAGGGCAATGATACGGCCCATAAGCTTTCCATCCTGACGACGCTCGCCTTCGGCAATCAGATCGCAGCCGACGACATCTATCTCGAAGGCATCACCAACATTTCGATCGAGGATATCCACGCCGCTGCCGAGCTCGGTTATCGCATCAAGCTGCTGGGCGTTGCCCAGCGCACCGATACCGGCATCGAGCAGCGCGTCCATCCCACCATGGTGCCGGTCGATTCGGTCATCGCCCAGGTCGACGGCGTCACCAATGCGGTGGCGATCGAATCCGACGTGCTCGGCGAACTGCTGATGGTCGGCCCCGGCGCCGGCGGCAATGCCACGGCCTCGTCGGTGCTCGGCGATATCGCCGATATCGCCAAGAGCCAGCCGGGTGCCCAGCGCGTGCCGGTGCTCGGCCATCCGGCAACGACGCTTGAACCCTACCGCAAGGCGCAGATGCAGAGCCACGAGGGCGGCTACTTCATCCGGCTGACCGTGCTCGACCGCACCGGCGTCTTTGCCAGCGTCGCAACCCGCATGGCGGAAAACAACATCTCGCTGGAATCGATCGTTCAGCGCTCCAAACAACATCTGGCGCCATCGCACCACCAGACGATCATTCTCGTCACCCACGCAACGATGGAAGAATCGGTGCGCAGGGCGGTCGCCTCGATCAAGTCGGAAGGTTATCTCTTCGGCGAGCCGCAGGTCATTCGCATCGAACGGCCGAAAGAGGAAGGCTGAGCCTTTTTCCCGTCCCGGAGGACCGTTAAGCCGCCCTGTCTCTGCAGGGCGATTTTTCTGTCATTTGTTCAACCTTCCCTAGCGGAAGTCTATATTAACAGATACCGAAATATTGATATAACTAAACCTAAGATGGTGAGTCGTCTGGGTGGAGAATTTCATGAGCAAGGACAGCCACGCCGGGAAAGGGTATGGCTACCCGAGCGACGTGCCGCCGAACCATCCTGATAAGCCTGAGGAAATCCCCAAGCCGGCCTACAGTGAAATTCCTCAGGAGGTCTCTGAGGAGGCTGATGGCGAAGAAAACACGGAAGGCCGCAACTGGGCCATTCTGCTGACGCTATTTTCCGTCATGCTGGTGCAACTGGCCGGCATCGCCCTGATCGTCTGGGCGGTATTCTGAACCGTGTCGCGATCTTTCAGATTCGCTCGCGCTTTACGGGCTTAATTTCTACGCATGTCGTTATCGCAAAACCGCTGCACGCTTTTGCGCGACATGCTTTGGTAAAAACCCGTGTCTGCAAATCCATCGCTATGTTATCTCCGCTGCTCCTGTAGAAAGAGCAGATGAAGTCAGCGGAGTGTGGCATGGCAGATCTCGTCGATCCGGTACAGCGCGCGTTTCTCGGTGTGGAGAAATCCGCGCTCGACAATCGCTGGGTGGCGCGGCTCGACCAGGCAGGGCAGAACCGCGCACTGGCCATGTCGCAGATCCATGGATTGCCGGATCTGATCGCCCGGGTGCTGGCCGGGCGCGGCGTGACGGTAGACGAGGCGATCGAATTCCTCGATCCGACGATCCGCAGCCTGATGCCCGATCCTCATAAGCTGACCGATTGCGAAAAGGCGGCGATCCGCCTGGTGAGTGCCATCGAGCGCGGCGAGAGCGTCGCGATCTTCGGCGACTACGATGTCGACGGCGCGGCCTCCTCGGCGCTGATGTACCGTTTTCTCAGCCATTTCGGCGTCAGGGCGACCATCTATATTCCCGATCGCGTCTTCGAAGGATACGGCCCCAATCCGGCGGCGATCAATCAGTTGATCGACAATGGCGCCCAGCTAATCGTCACCGTCGATTGCGGCTCCACCAGTCACGAGGCGCTGGCCGCCGCTGCTGCGCGCAATATCGATGTCGTCGTCATCGATCACCATCAGGTGACACATGAGCTGCCGCCCTGTCATGCCCTCGTCAACCCGAACCGTGAGGACGATCTCTCGGGGCAGGGGCATCTCTGCGCGGCCGGCGTTGTCTTCATGGTCCTGGTCGCAACGCTGAGGCTGCTGCGCGCGGCCGGCAACAAGCGGATCCTGGCGATCGACCTGCTGCAATGGCTGGATATCGTCGCACTTGCGACGGTCTGCGATGTCGTGCCGCTGAAGGGCCTCAACCGCGCTTATGTGGTGAAGGGGCTGGTCGCCGCCCGGCACCAGAGCAATGCCGGGCTTGCCGCACTCTTCCGTAAGGCGGGGCTTGCAGGCCCGGTGACACCCTATCATTTCGGCTTCCTGATCGGCCCGCGCATCAATGCCGGCGGGCGGATCGGCGATGCAGCACTCGGAAGCCGCCTGCTGACGCTCGACGACGCCGGCGAGGCAGAGGTGATCGCGCAGCGCCTCGACGAGCTCAACCGCGAACGCCAGGCGATGGAGGCCGTCATGCTGCAGGAGGCGGAGGCCGAGGCGCTCGCCGAATATGGCGACGGCGAGGGCGCTTCCGTCATCGTCACTGCCCATGAGAAATGGCATCCCGGCATCGTCGGCCTGATCGCGGCACGGCTGAAGGAGAAGTTCAAACGGCCCGCCTTCGCAATCGCCTTCGATCCCTCCGGCCGCGGCACCGGCTCGGGCCGCTCCATCAACGGCTTCGATATGGGCAGGATGGTGCGAGCTGCGGTCGACGAGGGGATCCTCGTCAAGGGCGGCGGCCACGCCATGGCCGCCGGGCTGACGGTCGAGCGCGCCAATCTCGGCAGGCTGAGGAGCTTCTTCACGGAGAAAGCCACAAAGACAGTGGCCAGCCTTGTCGCCAACGAGACACTGAAGATCGACGGCGCGATCGGTGCAAGCGGCGCCACGCTCGAACTCATCGACCGCTTGGAGGCCGCTGGCCCCTATGGCTCCGGCCACGCCCAGCCGCTCTTTGCCGTGCCGGCGCATCGGGTGCGCGACGCGCGCCTGGTCGGCGAGAAACACGTGAAGGTGACCCTGGAGGCAATGGACGGATCGCGGCTCGATGGCATCGCCTTCCGCGCCGCCGATACGGCGCTCGGCAATCTTCTCATCAATTCACGCGGCGCCAGCCTTCATGTCGCGGGTTCGCTCAGTGCCGAGCATTATCAGGGTGCGCGCCGCATCCAGCTGCGCGTCTGCGACGCAGCTCCGGCGCGGTAATCTGCCATTCGGAAGAGAGTCTCGTCAGGTACAACCGGCGGTCATGACGCTCATCAGCATGTCCGCTTGCGACCGGCTCTCCATGGCAGCAAAGCCCTTCGCGGCGATGGAATCACGCTCGGCGGTATCTGCGATCAGCTTGTGGCAGCGCTCGATCATCTTGTCATAGGGCTCGACCGCCAGGCCGCCGCTGAAGGGCTGGAGATCCGGGTCGCGGATATCGCCTTCGGTCAACACGCAGACGCGATTGGCGAGCAGATAGGAAATGCGCACGATCTCGAAAACGCCGCTCGCATAATGATGAATGTTGATGACGATCTTGGAACGGGCAATCGCCGCATCGCGTTCCGCGCCATAGATGTTGAAGAGGTGCGCGACCTTAAGCCCGCCTTGCTCCAGTGTCTTCAGGATATGGTGGCGGCGTTCGTTCATCGAGCCGTAGAAGAGCACGTCGATATCTTTGACGGGGGCGTGTTTTATCTGGCTGAGGCAGCGGCTATAGCCGATTTCGAGCACGCCAGCATGATCAATGCCCTTGGCGGCGAGATTTTCCCGGTTGCGCGGGCTGTAGTCGAGAACCGGAAGTGACTTCAGGATCGAGGTGTAGCGCGAATTGATCCAGATGCTTTCTTCGGACACCTGCTCAAGATTGATGACGACGCTGTCCTTCGGCAGATGGCTGACGATTTCGGTGGGGAGAAGGTTGCCGCCATAGATGATCGGCGCACGGCCGGCGAATGCGTTCATGTCGCGGACGATCGGTGCCGAGCCGCCGAGTTCCTCGAAGGCGCCCCGGAGGCCGAGCGCGACTTCGTCGAAGGCGTGGCTGTGATTGTAGTTGGCGGGCGTCACGATCCAGATGCAATGACGGTCCTTATGTGCCTGCCATCCGCGGGCAAAGGGCTGCAACGGGTTGCGGAGCGGCTGCACGATCTTCGGCGCGGCTGGTATTGCGGGTCTTTCCGTCCGAGCCGGCTGCTGCGGCACGGGAGAGGCGCCTGAAGCCTGCGGAGCATAGGCGCGCATCAATTCGCGGCGGCCGATGAATTGGCCGCGCGGCATCCAGGCGGGCGGATCATCACCCCCCCAGATCAGATGCGGCTGCTTGATGAGTGGCTGGCGGCCTTCCTGCCACGAGGTCAGGAGAGCCTGGTCACGGCTCTGCAGAAAGGCTTCCTTGGCTGCGAAGAGACCATGCAGCATACGGCCGAGGCGGACACCGAACTTCCATTCGAAATCGGCAACGGTCGGTACGAAGGCGGCGATCTTCATTCCGGAGGTGGCAGCCTGCTGGACATAGAGGCCGAGCAGACGCTCGATCACGAAGGGCCGCATCTTCGCGTTGGCATCGCGTGAATAGTGAGCCACACCGGCATAGGCGGTCCCCGCCGGCGAGCCGGCGAGCGCTTCGCTTTCCAGCGATTCGAGAATGCGTTCGCAAAAAGCGAAATACCCGGACCAGAATTTCCGGTTGCCGCAGAAATAGTTGCAGAACATGAAGGCCGTCTTGTCCTGCGGCGGCGCGATCGGATGACCGAGCTCCTGAATATGCAGGAAGATCGGGTCCATACCGGGATGACCGCCAAGCAGCGAATGTTCCCAAACGTTGCTGTAGATCGCCGCGTGGCCGATCAGCGGATTGTAAAGATAGGCGTCCGCACCTTCCGCCCTGGCCTTTTCCGCCTCCGTGACGAAGGACGGGAAGCTCGTCACCGACTTCATCTCGAATTTGCTGGAGAGCAGCCCCCAGAACACGTCGTCGCCGAGGCCGATCGCCTCGTGATGCTGATGCAGGATGTGGAAGAGCTCATATTCGCGGGTCGTAGCCTGCGTATTGAACGAAATGTCGAGCGGCACGGCAGCCGCATCCAGCTGGCTGCGCTGCGAAGGATCGAGATAGGGCTGATAGACAATGACAGACCCTGTGCTGGCAGCTTTCTCCGTGAGAAGTGCCAGATCAGGAAGACCGGACGGCAGAGCGGCAATGGGCTGATTGATCGTCAATGAATCGTCCTTCGTGAATTGCCGCCGTCTCCATGATTCACGAAACGGCATTCGGGCTGGTTTGGGTGCCGACTATTGGACGTGAAGCTTGCGCCACACTGTTGGCAGGAATTTCGCTAGAACAGGATGTCGTCCGAAAACCGCTGACACTTTTCGGCATCATGTTCTGGTCAGCCTGGGAACAGGTTAGGCCGTGATGTTCGTACCAGGCCCATTGCGCGATAATGCCCAACCTCCTGGACGGCGTCATGAAAAACGAAAAGATCTATGTAACGAAGCCCAGCCTGCCGCCGCTCGAAGAATTCATTCCGTCGCTGGAAGCAATCTGGAACAATCGCGTCCTGACCAAT
>NZ_JALBGX010000156.1:0-14343 GCF_023006465.1 Rhizobium sp. PRIMUS64
AGCAGCAGCGTGTGGCGCTGGCCCGCGCGCTCGGCCGCAAGCCGCGGCTGATGCTGCTCGACGAACCTTTCTCGGCACTCGATACCGGCCTGCGAGAAAACATGCGCAAGGCGGTTGCGCGCGTGCTGCAGGCGGCCGGCATCACCACCATTCTCGTCACCCATGACCAGGAAGAGGCGTTGACCTTTGCCGATCAGGTCGCAGTGCTCAGGGAAGGACGGCTGATCCAGGCCGGATCGCCGCAATCATTGTATCTGCATCCGCGCGATCGCGAGACGGCACTGTTTCTCGGCGATGCCGTGCTGCTTCCCGCCATCATCCGAAACGGCCTTGCCGACTGCGCCCTCGGCCGCGTCGCCGTCGAGGGCAGTCGTCAGGGCAAGGCCGAAATCATGCTGCGGCCCGAGCAGATTCGTGTCGTTGCCGATGACGGCGATCGCAACTATGGCGGACGTGTCGTCGAGGTGGAGTTCGGCGGTGCGGTCTGCACTGTTGCGGTTTCGCTCGACGGCGTCGCCCTGCCGCCAATCCTGATCAAGACCTCGAGCGTCGCGCTTCCGGCGCGAGGCGACCTCGTTCGCCTCGACATCGCCGGCAAGGCGCATGTCTTCGAGAGCTAAACCAAGAGCCCGCACCTCCTATCGGACGCGCGGGCTCTGTTGTTTTCGTTTTCGCGTCATCCTCTCCGGAAATCCGCTTCGATTTCCGGGCTTGTGCGCTAGCCGAACTTGCGCACCACTTCTTCCGGCTCGATGCCTTCGAGCCAGCCACCGGTAAAGCCGGCGCGCTCGAGGCCGAGACGGATGACCGGCGATTGCCGCATCAGCTTCCAGATGAAGTCGGAGCGCTCGTTCTCGATGGTCATGACGACAAGACCCTGGTCGATGCCGACGGTGCGGTCGTCGACCCAGCCTTCCGGCCGCTTGGTCTTGACGGTCGGGTTGAAGCCACCAGGGAAGCCGCCTTCCAAGAGCAGGTTCGGATAGGTGGTCAGAAGCGCCTTGGTGCCGTCGAGAGCCGCCTGCCGGTCGTAGGGCAGGCAGGCAAGTGCTGCCCAAGGTGCGATCGTGCCGTCATCCGGGCCGAGCGGTGCGCCACGTGCAGCATAGCCCAGAACCTTCGGCTGGCGGCCGCCGCGCATACGCCGTGTCGGCGGGGGGCCGTCACAGGCAGAGAAACCCCAGATATTCTTGTTGTAGCCGACGAACTGGCCGGGATTGCGTTCGGCATAGTCACGCTGGACGTCGATCATCACCTGCGTGTTGCGGAAATAGTCCCAGTTTCGCTCCGCCATCGGCTTGTCCTGAATGGTGCGGAAATCGATCCAGGCATGCGAGAAGAGGTGGATGAAGAGCGGCCCGGCATAGAGATAGGACTGCTCGCCATGCAGCATCCAGGAATAGCTTGACGTGAAGGCGTCGTAGCTCGATTGCGGGATCGGGTGCGTCGGCGAAGCGAGCGCCAGCGTATAGAGAATGATCGCCTCGTCGAAGCCGTGATAGCGCCAACGCAGGAAGCCGGATGAGGGCTTCCAACCCATGGAAATGGTGTCGCCCTTGTTCAGCGCCCAGCGCCAGTCGACGCGCTCGTAGATGAAGGTGGCGAGTTCACGGATTTCAGTCTCCGTCTCGTCGTCTTCGCGATTGAAATACTGTGCGGCCGTGAGGATGCCGGCGACGAGCAGCGCCGTATCGATGGTCGAAAGCTCGCTGTTCCAGGCGCGATGGCCGGTATCCATGTGCAGGAAGTGGTAGAAGAAGCCGCGGTGGCCGGTGGCGTGGCGTTCCTCGCCCTGGCGCGCCTCGGCGAAGAACCGCAGCGTATTGACCGTGCGTTCGGCTGCCTCCTCGCGGCTGATCCATAAACGCTCGACACCAACAGGATAGGAGGAAAGCGCAAAGCCGACGGCTGCGATGCTGCACGGAACCCCGCCGATCGACGTGTCCGCCACAAGGCCATTTTCGGGATTGGTATATTTCAGGAAGTACTTGAACGCCGAATGCTGCAGCCTGTCGACGAGCGCTGCATCAATGTCTTCAATCCGTTGCAGCATAGGCTCCTACCCAACTGTTGCATCGCCCCATGCTTGAACATGGGGGCCGTCCCCGGGCAAATCAAACCTTTTTGATTCGCAAGGATAAGAGAACACAAAAGGGTGGAATCGGTCGTTAATAATTATCGGTAAAATAATATCTAGCAGAAGTCATATAAGCGGTGCAGCAAAAAAGACGGCCCGCGCGCCACCAGGACGGGTTATTTTCCCGCAATACTTGTTTATCGAGTGCTCTGAAGAGTGGATTTCACGCTCAGGCGGCTTCATCGACCCGCACCAGATGGCCCGCCGTCACTTCCCGGTATCGACGCGGCGGCGCGACGTAGCCAACCGGGCGAACGGGGCTCTTGAGCTCGTCGGTTCCGAGGTTGCGCTTGATGCCGCGACGTGAGGGGTCGGGAACCGGCACGGCTGCCATCAGCTTCTTCGTGTAGGGGTGCTGTGGGTTGCTGAACAATTCCGCGCGCGGGCCGATCTCGACGATTTCGCCGAGATACATCACCGCGACCCGGTGACTGACGCGCTCAACCACCGCCATGTCATGGGAAATGAACAGGAAAGCGAGGTTGAGACTTTGCTGCAGGTCCATCAGCAGATTGCAGACCTGTGCCTTGATCGAGACATCGAGGGCCGAAACGCTTTCGTCGGCGACGATCACCTTCGGATCGAGTGCGAGCGCGCGGGCGATGCAGATGCGCTGGCGCTGACCGCCGGAAAATTCGTGCGGGTAACGTTTCATCATGTCGGGTTTCAGCCCGACGCGTTCGAGAAGATCGGCCGCCTTGTCGCGGGCCTGGGCGCGGGTGCCGAGGCCGTGTTCGGTGATGGGTTCGGCGACGGCGGCGCCGACGGTCATGCGCGGGTTGAGGCTGGCGAAGGGATCCTGAAAGATCATCTGGATGCTGCGGCGCATCCGCCTGAGACTGACGGCGTCAAGGCTCAGCACGTCATAGCCGTCGAGGCTGACGCTGCCGCCGTTCGGCTGGACGAGGCGGGTGATCGAGCGGCCGGTGGTCGACTTGCCGCAGCCGGATTCGCCGACGAGCGACAGCGTCTCGCCCTGGAAGAGATCGAAGGAGACGTCCTCGACCGCATGGATCGCGCCCGTCTTGCGACCGAGCAGCCCGCCGCGGATATCGAAACGGGTCACGAGGTTCTTGACTTCGAGGATCGGTGTCCGGCGGCGGTCGACGGTATCGGCCACCTCGACCGGCTCGCGGCGTTCGCCGGTCGTGGTATCGATGACGGGGAAACGCAGCGGCCATTTCCGGTCGGCCATCGAGCCGAGGCGCGGCACGGCCGAGAGCAGTGCGCGGGTATAGGGATGCCTGCCGCGATGGAAGATGTCGTCGGTCGTGCCGGTTTCCACCGCCTCGCCGCGATACATGACGATGGTGCGGTCAGCGATTTCGGCGACGACGCCCATGTCGTGGGTGATGAAGAGAACGGACATGCCCTCTTCTTCCTGCAGCATCTTGATCAGGTCGAGGATCTGGCCCTGGATCGTCACATCGAGCGCCGTCGTCGGCTCGTCGGCGATCAACAGTTTCGGCCGGCTGGCGAGCGCCATGGCGATCATCACGCGCTGGCGCATGCCGCCGGAGAATTGGTGCGGATATTCGTCGAAGCGCGAAGCGGCGTTGGGGATACGGACCTTTCCCAGCAGGCGCACGGTCTCGGCCCGCGCCTCGGCCTTGCCGATCTCGCCGTGGCAGGTGAGCGCTTCGGAGATCTGGCGGCCGATGGTGAAGATCGGGTTGAGGGATGTCATCGGCTCCTGGAAGATCATGGCCGCGTCGTTGCCGCGCACCTGCCGCATCTCCTTTTCCGAAAGGGTGAGAACATCCTTGCCGTTCAAGGTGATGGCGCCATCGATGCGGCTCGATCCCTTGGCGAGCAACCGCATGATCGAAAGGGAGGTGACGCTCTTGCCCGAGCCGCTTTCGCCGACGATCGCCACCGTCTCGCCAGGCATGACGTCGAAGGAGACGTCGCGCACCACCGGCTTCCAGTCGCCATCGACGAGGAAGGAGGTTGTCAGGTTCCGGACGGAGAGAACCGGAGAGGCGGGGGCCGAAGAAACATCACGCATGTCGTTCCCTTAGTTTTATCTGATTCACGTCTTCAAAGGTGTGGCGAAGGAGGCGGAAGGCCTGCCTGCCGTGATGCGGGCCGCTTCCAGCGTCGCGATCTTTTCGTCGATCTCGCGCCTGTCGGTCATGCCGTTCGGATTTTGCCGCGTGGCCATCGTCTCGGCGACATGCAGGTAACGTTCACCCGCCACTGCATGGAGGCGGACAAGTTCGGCAAGCGGATCGGGATGATCGTCGGCGCGGATGCTCAGCCAGGGATAATCCTGATCGCGATGGATGACGAGGGCGGCGGACTGCCTGCCGCGCTTGTCGCCGCCGGCATCCTCGCCTGCCTGCATCGCCAGCAGCAGGCGTTCGGCCAGCGGCTTGTCCATCGCCTTGTTGTAGGTGGCAAGCGTCTCGGCGACGACGTCGGGACCCGCGAGCATGTTGCCGGCGACCGAGACGTTTTCGTCGATCAGATGCCCCGCCCAGTCGATGCACGCGGTGCCGGTGAAGGCGGCGTTGCGCCCCTTCGCATCGATGAGGTGCAGCTGCCGTTGATCGCGGCCGGCGTCACGCGCGGTCAGGTCGGCGATGATTTCCTCCGGCGCCTTGCCGGTGGCCAGCAGCGACAGGCCGTCGACGCCGTAAAGCGGGCTGACGAAGGCTTGCGTGGCGACGGCGCCGATGCCGCCGCGAATATACGGCACAAGGGTGCCGACGGCGAAGAAGCGGGTCGCGACGGCGATGCCGAGATGACCGGTCGAGGGATCACGGGCGACGATGGACCAGGTCATGGTTATCGTCCGATCGCATAGGCCTGCATCAGGCGCGGGGTGGCTGCGGCGCGCAACAGTCCGTCGCTATCGCGTCTCGCGGCGGTCAGCCGGCCGATCGTCCAGGGATCGGCGACCGTCAGCGTGTGGCCCTTGCGGCGCAGGGCATCAAGGACCTCGGGGCCGAAATTCGCCTCCGCCATCAGGCTGCCGGGTTCGCGGGTGCGGGGATAGAACGAGCCTGGAAAATGCGAGGTGTGGAACAGCGGTTGGTCGATCGCCGCCTGCAGGTTCAGCTGGTGATGCGCATAACGCAGGAAGAAGGAGAGCTGCCACTGCTCCTGCTGGTCGCCGCCCGGTGTGCCGAAGGCCAGCGTCGGGCGGCCCTCGTAGAGGCCGAGCGACGGCGTCAGCGTCGTGCGCGGCCGTTTGCCGGGGGCAAGCGACGTCGGCAGGCCTGGTTTCAGCCAGAACATCTGGGCGCGGGAATTGAGGCAAAAGCCAAGACCGGGCACGGTCGGCGAGGATTGCAGCCAGCCGCCTGATGGCGTGACGGAGACCATGTTGCCGTCGCGGTCGATCACGTCGATATGCACCGTGTCGCCGCGCTTTTCGGAAAGATGCGCCATGGTCGGCTCGTAGACGGCGCCGGTTTTCGAATCCGCGCCGAGCATCGTCATCGTCAGATCATGCTGCGCCTCGAAGCCAGGCACGATGCCGGGGCGAAGATCGAAGGAGGCGTCTGCGCCGACCAGCTTGCGGCGCGCGGCTGCATAGGTCTCCGACAGCAGGTGCGCGACAGGGATCTCCGAGAAATCAGGATCGCCGTAATAGACTTCGCGGTCGGCGAAGGCGAGCTTCATCGCCTCGACGACGGTATGGACGAAATCGGCGCCAACGGGGTTCATCGCGGCGAGATCGAAGCCCTTGAGGATCGACAGGGTCTGCAGGAAGACCGGACCCTGGCCCCAGGGGCCGATCTTGGCGATGGTCCAGCCATGATAATCATAGGTCAGCGGCTCCTCGATGGTTGCCGACCAGTTCGCCATGTCGTTGGCAGTCAAAACGCCCTTGTGGCGGTTGCCGCTCGCATCCATCACCTCTGCAGTTTTGAGATAGTCATCGATCGTCTCGGCGACGAAGCCGCGATAGAAGGCGTCGCGGGCCGCCTCGACCTGCGCTTCCCGGCCGCTTTTCGCCTCGGCCTCGGCGATGACGCGCTTCCAGGTTTCGGCAAGCACCGGATTTCTGAAATTCGCATGCGCTTCGGGCGTGCTGCCATTGGGCAGCCATGTCTTGTAGGAGGTCGGCCATTCCTTCTCGAAGAAGGCGGCGAGCCCCTTGATGGTGGCAGAGACGCGCGGCAGCATCGGATGGCCGTGTTCGGCGTAGTAGATGGCTGGCTCGAGCACCTCGCGCACGCTCATCGAGCCGTAGTCGCGCAGCATCAGCATCCAGCCGTCGAAGGAGCCGGGGATGACGGTCGCAAGCAGCCCGTCGCCGGGGATCAGGCTCAGGCCTTCCGCCGTGTAGTGTTCGATCGTTGCGCCGGCGGGGGCGGGCCCCTGCGCGCAGATGACCTCGACCTTGTCCTTCTTTTTTGAATAGATCACCGCCGGCAGGTCGCCGCCCGGGCCGCAAAGATGCGGCTCGACGATCTGCAGTACGAAGCCCGTCGCCACCGCCGCGTCGAAGGCGTTGCCACCCTTTTCGAGAATGCTCATGCCGACCGCCGAGGCAATCCAGTGCGTCGAGGTAACGACACCGAAGGTGCCGAGGATCTCGGGACGGGTCGTGAATGCGGTCATGTCAAATGTCCTTTCGAGAAATCATGCTTCGCGCGGATCAAGCGCATCGCGCAGGCCGTCGCCTAAGAGATTGAAACCGATGACGACGAGGAAGATCGCGGCACCCGGCCACATCGCCATCCATGGCGCCTGGGAGAGGAAATTCTTGGCGACGTTCAGCATCGAGCCCCAGCTCGGCGCCGGCGGTTGCTGTCCGAGGCCGAGAAAGGAGAGGCTCGCCTCGGCGATGATCGCGGTTGCGATCGTCAACGTCGCCTGCACGAGGATCGGCGCAAAGACGTTCGGCAGGATATAGCGGGTGATGATGCTCGAGGACCGGAGGCCGATCGAGCGGGCGCCCTCGACATATTCCTCGGTCTTGACCGAAAGCACCTGGCCGCGCGTCAGCCGCACGAAGACGGGCATGGCCGAAAGGCCGATCGCAATCATCGCATTGGTCAGGCTCGGACCAAGAAAGGCTGCGAGCGCGATCGCGGTGATGAGGAAAGGCATGGCCAGAAAGGCTTCGGTGATGCGGGAGATGACCATGTCGATCCAGCCGCCGAAATAACCGGAGATAAGGCCGAAGGGCACGCCGATGACAACGGCGATCGCCACCGAGAAGACGCCTGCCATCAGCGAAGCCTGCGCGCCCCAGATCATCCGGGAAAGAATGTCGCGGCCGATGTCGTCGGTGCCAAGCCAATGGGCGGCGGAGGGGGCCTTGCGGATCGCCGACCAGCTTGTGGCGTTCGGATCGGGAATCGGAAGAAGGGGGGCGGCAACCGCGAGGATGGCGAAGAAGGCGATGATCGCAAGGCCGACGAGAGCGCCCTTGTTGGCCTTCAGCTTGCGCCAGGCGCGGCTCGGCGTGCGGTCGACCGCGGAGGGAATGCCGGTCTCTCCGATCGCGGTCATAGGGCGGCCCTCATGCGCGGATTGAGCAGGACGTAGAGGATGTCGGCCAAGAGGTTCATCAGAATGAAGCCGATCGCGGTGCAGATCACCACGCCCTGGACGACGGCGTAGTCGCGGTTGAAGACGGCGTCGACGATGAGCTTTCCGAAACCTGGAATGGTGAAGATCTGTTCTGTCAGCACGGCGCCGGCGAGCAGTTCGCCGAAGAGCAGCGCGGTCAGCGTCACGATCGGCAGCACCGCATTGCGGAAGCTGTGTTCGAGCACGACGGTGCTTTCCGACAGTCCCTTGGCGCGGGCGGTGCGGATGTAGTCGGTGCTCAGCACACTGAGCATTGCCGAGCGGGTATGCCGCATCAGGGTCGCAGCCAGCGCGTTGCCGAGCACGAAGGAGGGCATCAGCATGGTTTCCAGCGACCGCAGTGGGTTGCTGAAGAAGGGTTCGTAGCCTGATGCCGGCAGCCAGCCGAGATTGACCGAAACCAGGAGGATCAACATGATGCCGAGCCAGAAATTCGGGATCGACAGACCGGTCAGCGCGATGATGTTGGCGAGATAGTCGATCATCGTGTTCTTCTTGACGGCCGCCAGGATGCCCATCGGCACGCCGATCGCAAAGGCGAAGATCATCGACATGATGGCAAGCTGGATGGTGACCGGCAGCTTTTCGCCGACGAGTTGCAGAACCGGCTGGTTGGTGCGCAGCGAAATGCCGAGATCACCCTGAAGGGCGGCACCCAGCCAGCGGACATATTGATAGGGCACGGGATCGTTCAGCCGGTATTTCTCGCGCAGGAATTCGAGAACCTGCGGATCGCGTTCCTCGCCGGCCATGGCGAGGATTGGATCGCCGGGCAGCAGCTTCTGCAGCGAGAAGACGAAGACCGAAATGATCAAAAGCGTCGGTATGGCGACCAAGAGCCGTTTGGCGATGTAGGTATACATGGGCGATCCTGACACGACCAAAGCATGTCGCGCAAAAGTGTGCAGCGGTTTTGCGATAACGACATGCGTAAAACAAAAAGCTAAAGCGCGTGAAGCGAATCTGAAAGATTGCGACGCGCTTTAGAATCATGCGGCGGAGATTTCCGCCGCATGATTTTGCTTATGATCAGCCGGCTTTCTTGACGCCGACGAGGCGGATCATGCCATCCGGCGACGGGATGAAGCCGGTGATGTTCTTGTGCAGCGCCCAGATCCAGGACTGATGGCCGAGATAGATGATCGGCAGATCCTCGTTGAGGATGACGGCGGCAGCATTGTATTTCTGCTTGCGCACGGCATCGTCGGTCGATGCGCGGGCTTCGTTCAGCAGCTTGTCCACCTCGGGGTTGCAGTATTTCGTGTCGTTGATGCCGCCTTTGCAGGTGATGAATTGATGGATGTTGCCATCGGGATCGACGCGGCCGGACCAGTCGGAACGGCTGAGCTGATAGTTGCCGGCGGTCTGCTCGCTCAGCAGTGTTGCGAATTCCGTCGATTTCAGGCTGACGTCGAAGCCAGCTTCACCGACCATCGACTGGATGATCTGCATCATCTGCATGGCGACAGGATTGTTCGGGATCTGCAGCTCGATCGGCACGCGGTCGAAGCCGGCTTCCTTGATCAGGGCCTTGGCCTTGTCGAGATCGCGGGCGGGGACGGGAATATCCTTGTCGAACCATGGACTGCTCGGCGGGAAGGGCTGGTTGCCGGAGACGGCTGTGCCTTCATAGACGATCTGGTTGACGGCATCGCGGTCGATCGCCAGCGAGAAGGCCTGGCGTAGGCGTTTGTCCTTGCCGAAAGGATTGTCGGCACGCGCACCATTGCCGATATTGGTATAGAGCGCCATGTAGCCGGTGCCGACGGCATCGGCATAGACGAGGCTCGAATCCGACTTCACGGCTTCAGCGTCGGTGGCGGCCAGACGCTCGATCATGTCGAGATCGCCGGACCGCAGATTGGCGAGGCGCACCGTCGTATCCGGGATCGGCAGATAGGTCAGCTTGTCGATGAAGATCTTGTCCTTGTTCCAGTAGTCCTGGAACTTCTCGAGCACGATGCGGTCCTGCTGGACGCGCTCGACGAACTTGAACGGACCGGCGCAGACCGGGTGATCGCCGAACTTGGCGCCGAGTTCCTTGGCGGCCTTTGGCGAGACGATCATGCCGGCGCGGTCGGAAAGTTGGGCAAGAAGGGTGACGTCAGGCGCCTTGAGGGTGAACTTGACCTCGTATTCGCTTGTCGCCTCGACCTTTGCGACCGAGCTGAGCTCGCTCTTGCGGCGTGATTCCGGCAGGGTGATGTTGCGCTCGATCGTGGCGACGACGGCTTCGGCGTTGAAGGGGGTCTCGTCATGGAACTTGACGCCTTGGCGCAGCTTCATGGTGAGCTCTTTGCCGTCGGCCGACCAGCTCCATTCGGTGGCGAGCTGCGGCACGATCTTCAGATCCGGTGAGACGTCGACGAGCTTGTCGCACATCGCGGTGTAGACGATGCGGCCGACGAAGGTACGCGACTGCGCGGGATCGAGCACGTCGGCATCGTCCTGCAAGCCGATCTTCAGGTCGACGGCGAAGGCAGGAAGCGCAAACAGCGCGCCGGCAACGGTGGCGGTCAGCAATTTGGCGATCTTCATTCCATTCTCCTCTGTTCTGTTTTGTTTGGTTTTTGCTTCCATTCCGGCGGTTATGGCCCGTCCGTGTTTTTTCTCCTGCTCACCCCGGTCAGGCGAGGGTCTTGTCGACCTCCGTTTCGCTATGATCGAGCGAAGTGATGCGGATGAGGCTTTCCTGCAGCGTCAGCAGATGCTGGCGCATGGCTTCACCCGCCCTGGCAGGATCACGAGCGGCGATCGCATCGACGATTGCCGTGTGCTGGCCGAAGGTGACGGGCCGCGTCCGGCTGGCGCTGCGGGCGCGCTCGCGGATCGTCTGCCAGGCCTCGTCCTGCCGCACCCGGTTGATGACGTCGAAGATGGTGAGGAAGAAACCGTTGCCGGCGCATTGGGCGATCTGGCGGTGCAGCGCCCCGTCCCATAGTTCGCGCCCGTCGGCATCGGTGCTTTCGTAGATCTTCTTCACCAGATCGTACATGCGCTCGATATCGGCGGCCTTGGCGCGCATGGCGGCAAGCTGGGCGAGCTGCGGCTCGATGCGCAGGCGCACTTCCATGACTTCCATGAGATCGGTGCCGGCAACGATCGAGCCGACATGATCGCTCCAACCGTCGGGGCGCGGGCCGGCATAGGTGCCGGAGCCTTGGCGGCGCCAGATGCGGCCCTCGGCCTCCAGCACTTCGAGGGCGCGACGGACGGCACGGCGGCCGACGCCAAGCATTTCCGAAAGGGTGCGCTCGGTCGGCAGCTTGCCGTCGGCGTCGAGACTGTCGGACCGTAGGAGAGCCCTCAGCCTCTCCAGCGCATAATTCGAATTGCCCTGCGTCTCATCCATCGGCATTCGCTTAATGGTCCGTACCAATTTTCTATTGGTTCAGTGCAAACCAAATCATGCCAAGCGTCAAGCGCTTTTTTGTGCAAATCAAAATCTGCTCGTTTTTTGCTCAATTCCCGCGATTGCCGCGATACGGGAAAACAGTCGACCGCGGCGACAGGGCGGCGCGATCGACAATGTTATTCAGAAAAATGCAATTGGTTCAGGTGAAGCTCAGGCCGGCGTCGAGCGTGCGGAGAGAAAGATTTGCGGCTCGAAGGCAAAATCCTTGTCGAAGGGATAGGTCGGATGCTGCTTGCGCAGCCGCGGCAGGCGCTCGACGAACTGGTCGACAACACCTGTCGACAGCGCCATCAGGTTCGGATTGGCAATCGGGGCCAGTTCCGGCGAGAGATAGCCCGATTTGACGACGATGATCTTCGCCCGGTGCGGGTCGAGGCCGAGCCGGGTGAAATCGACGATATTGTGATAGGGCCGGCGTTTGGCGGAGAGCACCAGATCAATTCCACTGACCGAAACCACCGCCTGGCGGTCGGCAGGATCTGATGTCTCATGCAGGAACTTGACCGTGAAGCGGGCGAAGACCGGCTTGCTGCCCTTGGTATCGAGCGAGGCGCCGACGCTGAGCTCCAGTTCCGAGCCTATGCCTGCGGCATAACAGGCCTCGGTCGCCGCCTTGTCGGCGATGCCAGCAAAGACGACGCCGGTGGCATCCCAGGCGATCAGTTCGGCCAGTACATCGGCCCGGTCCCCGACGCCGCCGCCGGTCGGATTGTCGCCGGATTCGGCAAGTACCACTGGCGCGGTCGGGCTGGCGATCGCCCTTTCGACGCATTCTTCGACCGAGCCGGTCTCGCAGCCGAAGACAAAGTCTTCGCGCGCATCCCAATAGGCCTTGGCGAGGCGGTTGGCCTCGCGCTCCAGCACGGCGCGGTCGGTGCCGGTCATGATGGCGGCAGCCGTGGCGCGCGGTTCGTCGGCCCAGACATAGCCGACCATCAGCGATGCGTCCCAGACGCCATCAATCGCATCGATCCCGGGCAGCATGTCATAGAGGCTCTTTGCCGGCTCATCGACGGTGCTGGTGCGTTCGCCGGGCAGCACGACCGGGATCGGCGCCCAGAGAAGGGTCGGCCTCACGCCGGTTTTCAGGCTCTTGACCAGCATGAAGACGGAGCGGCGCATCGTCTCCTCGACATCGATATGCGGCGCGGTGCGATAGGTGGAATAGATGTCGAGCGCATCGATGATGCGCTGCGTGACGTTGCCGTGCAGGTCGTAGCTTGCCGAAACGGTGCAATCTTCGCCGACCAGCGCGCGGGCCGCACTGATCCAGTCGCCTTCGGCATCTTCCATGCCCTCGACATACATGGCGCCGTGCATGGCGAGATAGAGACCGTCAAGCGGCAGCATCGGCTTCAGCCGCTCGAGGAATTCGCCCTTGAAGGCCTCGTAGGTGGCGCGCGAAACCGGACCGCCGGCAATGGCGCGTGCATGGATGGTCGGCAAGAATTCGGCGTCATAATCCTTGAGGAAGGCGAAATACGGTGCTTCCAGCAGCGACTCGCCACGCACCACGCGAAAATCCTTCTCTTCGTTCAGGACGGGATTGTATGTGCTGCATTCGGTATGAATGCCACCGACGGCGATGCGCATGGGAAACCTCAGTTGATGTTGGGAGCGATCAGGAAGGTGTTGACGGCGATGCTGGCACCCTGGCCCGAGCGCCGGCATCGACGCGCTGGGTGCGGATCGGTGTCGCTCGAAGGCGTTTGTGCTGCGATAAACTGAACATTCAGGGTCCGATCCGAAGACGCGTCCTTTTTGCCTCGACAATAAGTTTACAAACGAACCAATCAACCAAAATAATTACAAACTTGATCTTCTAAGCCGGCGTCGAGGTTGAAGGTGCCTTAATCGATGAGCCTCCGACCGACTCGGTTTTTTCCGTCGGATGCTGCGGGCCGATTGCTGTCGACAAACGCGTCAGCGTCGCCACGAAGAAAAAATCCCACTTCGGAATCCCGAAATTCCCCCGCTTCGGGATTCCGAAATTCGTCGCGTTTTGGGCGGTGTCGTTGCGGGCAAACATCCAATGATTTCAACACCGCAACCAATTTCGGGATTCCGAAGTGCTATATAGATTATGGTGGGGGTCTGGCTGGCCGATGAATTCAGCGAAGCGCTCGACAGGTTCAGCGAACAGGAAGTCGATGCGCCTGCCCACTCGGAGGCTATCCGTCGTATTCTTCGAGAATGGGTACCAGCTCACGGATTCCTGCCAAAATGACCTCGGAAACGTAGCGCAAGGCGTCAAATCAGCTCCTGCCATGAGTTTCGGAACGAATATGGTCCCTTGCCGCACGGCGCAAGGGCATCAATCGTGGCGCCATGCAAACATGTAATCGGTTGAGAACGAGGTCCAATGGCGAAGGCAACCTATCCTGGAGAATAGGTTTTCCCCCTCGAAAGCTTTTGATATTTACCCTGCATCAGACACCGCGAATAACCAAAAGAACGGCGAAATCGCTCGCGACATTGGGGCATGTCATGGGTAGTAGGACTGACAACGTCGGCCAGCATAGGCGGATGCTTAATGATCCCGCGATTGTTGACGGGACCGCACATAAGCATCGCTCGTCAACGAGCGGGCAACCATGAGCGTGCCTTGCTCCAGCGATCATCTCGAGAGCTCGCCGGCTGAGACAATCGAGGCGCGCCGGGACGAAATGCCGGTTGCTGACCAGAATCCTGCAAACGAGATGTCGCGCGTTCTGAGGACTGCGCCAATCCATCTTGCGGCAGACCCCTCCGGCGGTGCAATCGCCCACTGGAATCACGACCCCTTGCATGATGTCGTCGAGCCCATGACCGACCACGTCATCATGGCTTACAACGGCGTGGTACAGCGCATGGAACGGCGGTCCGGACGATCGGTCGAGAGCGGAACGTTTCGTCGCGGGGTTGTGATCATCATCCCGGCTGGATCAAGCTCCCGATGGGATATTCCAAAACCGGTTGATGTCGTTCAGCTCTATCTTCCCCGCACGACACTGACGCGCATTGCCGACGAAACCGATACGTTCACGCCGACCGATCTCTTGGAGCGAACGGCGCATCCGGACCTCATTACATCCCGATTGCTCCTGAGCGCAGCCGATGTCCTGGAAGGCAATACGGCACTGGATACACTGTTCAGGCAGCAGTTGACTGACCTTCTGGCCACGCGCCTGCTGGCTGCGCACACAGGCAAGGCACCGAGCTATCAGCCGGCGCTCGGCGGCCTCGCGCCGAGCGTGCT
>NZ_JALBGX010000157.1:0-14049 GCF_023006465.1 Rhizobium sp. PRIMUS64
ACAGCTGCGCCAACGGGGCCGCCGACGATCGCCCCAGTGACCGCGCCACCGGCGGCACCGTTGACGGTCGAGGACTGGGCGAATGCGACGCCCGACATGAGGGTCGCGGCAGTTGCCGCACCGACGATAAGCTTGGAGATCATTTTCTCCTCCTTCTGTTTCGAGGCGGCCTTCGTGACCGCTGCCAACCAACTAGCTGGACGCAGGGTCGTTCCACGCCTCAGACCTCAGTCTGATCGACCCCGGCCTTTGGTCCCAAACCCATTCCAAGGCCCGTTGCCGACGCTAATTCAAGATCGAGAACCCCGCATAATCGCGGGCATAAGCAGGAGATCGAAAGAGATGGCGCGATCCAACCGCCGGGAAGCCGGACGCAGGCGCCTGGCGATGCGTCTGCCGCATATGCGGAAGTTGATCATGGAAGCGCGCGACCCGTGGCAGCTGGAGCTCTTCGAAGCCTATCAGATGGCAGTCGAAGCCCGCGACTCCGTTCGAAGGCGACGGTTCAATCCGAACCTGGTGCTAGAGTACGACGAAACCTGTTTGGTGATCGAGCGGCACGTCATCTGCGCGATAGAGGAAGCCTCCTACGCGCACCAGTTGAAGTCCGACGAGCCGTCATACCCGGGCGGATAGATCTCTTGCGACGGTATCGCCTGATTGAGACGACAGCCTGCGCCACGGAGTCTTATGGTGCGCGGCAGGCGACGATGAGCGCGCTCATGCCGCCGCAAGGACGGGCTCCGTAGCGCGATTCCACGCGCTCGGCCACTTGAGCGACGATTTCCGGCATACGCTCCTCCGGCACCCGCCGTTCGACCTCTCCCCTGAGCGGAGTGCCTTGGCAGAACGCCGCAGCCACGTCGCGCGCGGTGGCCGCGACTGACGTCAATTCGACCCGATCGCAGGATACCGCGTCAAACCCCGCCGAAGTCAGCTGCGCCTTGATCGGATCGGGGTCGAAGTAGGAATATTGCAAGCGCCTGAAAAAATCCGGCGGATCCGACGGGAAGAGGCTTCCCAGGCATTCGTCCACACATCTTGCGAAGTCGTTGGCCTCGATTGAATCCCACGTCGAGAACAGGAAACGACCTCCGTTCCGCAACACTCTTTTGGCCTCGCCATAAGCCTTCAGCTTATCCGGAAAGAACATTACGCCGAACTGGCAGACGACGAGATCGAACATCGAAGACGCGAACGGGAGATCTTGCGCATCGGCGTGCATCCAGTGGGTCCGCGACATCGTCAGCGATGGTGCGCCAACGTCGATCATCGCCTGGCTGAGATCGGTGGCAACGATCTCCGTTGCCGGATCAAGCGTCGCCCGCAGAGCACGAGTCAAGGCGCCCGTCCCTGCCGCGACTTCGAGAACGCTGCCCGGCTTCAATCGCTCGGCGACGATCGCCATCTCCGAGGCATTGGGCTCGAAGAGAATCGGCACGAGATGGCTGTCGTAAAATTCGGCGACGCCTTGCTCGAACGGCTGGAGAGAAGCGATAGATGCGGCGCGGGCGCTGCCTTCGAAGTCCATGGAAATCATCACTCACAAGCCTCCAAACCCAAGTCGGTCGGCCAGGAAGTATGTCTGTATCTGCCGATGTCTACGGGGGTCAGACCTTGGTCCCAACCTCCTCCGACCGAAGTCCCGGAGGTGGAACGCGCATCGGACTCGCGCCGTTTCGAACGATACTGAAGGAGATCCGAACATGAACCAGAGTCATAGATCCAGAGTGAATGACGCCTGTAACGCGTCCGTCTTCGCCCTTGTTATCGTTCTGGCCGCCCTTCTCTACGTGTTTGGCGCAGCCATGTCGGGCGATACCGTCGGGCTGACCCAGAGCATAAGAGGCGCCGAGGTCTTCGACACCAGGAATGTGCCCTGACGCTGTTTGGAAAACTCTAAAGACGCGGTAGGTTAATCGGGCAGTCTCTTACCGGTATCAAAATGAATTGGCTTCGTCGCTGGAATGCCCGCTCACTCGCCTCCCAGTTCTTTATCGCGGGTGGGCTCATATCGATCGCCGCCATGTTCGTGGTGGGCTTTTTTGTAAGTCACCTGATAGAGGAGGCCGTCATCCACAATTCAGGCGCGGCGACGGCGCTTTATGTGGACAGCGTGATCGCGCCACTACTTCCCGATATGCAAACAGAGTCATTGCTTGATGAAGCGAGTGCTCAGGCTCTGGACGAGACACTCGGTCAAGGTGCGCTCGGCAAGCGCCTTGTTTCGTTCAAGCTGTGGCGAAGCGACGGCACCATCCTCTATTCGAACGAAAAGGAGCTGGTGGGCAGGAAGTTTGCGGTAAGCGACAAGCTGCAGAGGGCATTCGCAGGATCTCTCGTCGCGCGCTACGAAATCGCCAGCGATCCGGAAAGCGACAAGGAGCGCGCGCTCGGCAAACCGCTCATGGAGATCTATAACCCTGTGCTCCAGCCGTGGTCCGGACAAGCGGTCGCCGTCCTTGAATTCTACGAGACAGCACAAGGACTGGGCGATAGTCTGGCGCATGCCAGGCTCCGGAGCTGGGGCGCCGTCACCGCTCTCACGGCGACCTTTTTCCTTGTTCTCTCCGTTCTGGTGTTCCGGGGTAGCCGCACGATCGAGACGCAACGCAAGGATCTCAAAGAACGGGTCGATGAACTGTCTGCACTGCTGGCGGAAAACCGCGGACTCCAACGACGACTGCAGCGCGCCTCCCAGCGGGCGGCAGCGCTGAACGAAACTTATTTGCGCAGCATCGGTGCAGATCTGCACGACGGTCCAGCCCAGCACATTGCCTATGCCTCACTGCGCCTCGACAGCGACATGTTGATCAATGCGTCCACCCAGCCCGAAGCGCGTGAAAAAGAGCTTGCCTGGATACGCTCGAGCCTTGCCGAGGCGATGACGGAGATCCGCAATATCTGCAGCGGACTGGTGCTTCCGCAGATCGAGAAGTCCTCAATCACCGAGATCGTCACGCGGGTCGTCGAAGCGCATCAACACAAGACCGAGACCCATGTCGAAACGATTATCAACGAAGATGGACCGGACCTTCCTCCTGCCGTGAAGATCTGTATCTATCGCTTCATTCAGGAGGCCCTGAATAATGCCTATCGCCACGGTGGCGGCGTTCAGCAGGCTGTCAGGGCTGTCTCGCGCAAGGGTCATGTTCGTGTCGAAGTCAGCGATCACGGCGACGGCTTCAATCCGAGCGAGGTGAGACCAACGAGCCTCGGCCTCGTGGGGTTGCGGGAGCGCGTCGGCAGCCTGGGGGGATCCTTCGACATCAAGACAGGCGAAGAAGGAACGACCGTGACCATGATCTTCGAGCCAATGGAAGTGGGAGAGTAGCGATGACATCAATCACCATCGGCGTCGTGGACGATCATCCGCTTTTTCGAGAGGGTGTAACGCGTAGCCTGTCGGAGATCAGCGGCTTTGTCGTCGTTGGTGAAGGAGCCAGCAGCGACGACGCGGCGATGATCGCCTCAGACAACCACCCCGACATCATGCTTCTCGACGTCTCGATGCCCGGCGGCGGGCTGTCTGCGGTCAGTGACGTCCTGGCGCGGAGTCCGACAACGAAAGTGCTGATGTTGACGGTATCCGAGGAGGTGGACACCTTACTGGGAGCTCTGCAACGGGGTGCGATGGGTTATGTTCTGAAAGGTGTCGGTTCGCGAGGCCTCGCCGAAGCAATCCAAACCGTCCTGCGTGGCTCGCGATATATCTCGCCGACGATGTCGGCAAAGGTCATGGAGAATTCGCTGAATGGCGGAACCTCCGACAAGAGCAGTCTGACGCCACGGGAACGCGAGGTGATGGATCTTGTCGCCCAAGGCATGTCAAACAAGCATATCGGCTTGCGTCTCAGCCTGCAGGAAAAGACTGTAAAGCACCATATGACCCAGATTCTGAGCAAGCTTGGTGCCTCGAACAGGACGGAAGCGGCTCTGCAATGGCGCGAACGGCGCTGAAAGAAGTTATTGCCCCGCTATCACGCTTCAGCGAAGAAAGCGGCTCAGCCGGCGGGCATCGTTGGCCGTCGCCTGTCGATTTATGATCGTCCGGCCTTTCGAGTCCTTCATAATGTAGCGACCGCGCTGCAGGACTTCAGTGATACCATTCGAATGACGGACGTCGATCGAGCCATCGGACGCTGCCGTCGCTTTCGTTCCCGATCCTACTGACGACCCTGAAGACGAGGAAGAGGATCCCGTGCTGCCGGTGGAACTCCCACCATTGCCATTCCCTGAGCCATTGCTGCTGCTGTTGCTGCTGCCACCACCATTGCTATTGCCATTCCCTCCCCCGTTGCCGTTACCGCCGCTGTTGCCATTCCCTCCCCCATTACCGTTGCCGTTCCCACCGCCGTTGCCGTTCCCACCGCCGTTGCCATTCCCACTGTTGCCGTCTTTTGCCTGCGCGCGTTCCATAGCCAGAACAGGAAGGAAACCGCCGAGATTCAATGTGGCTGGTGATGCGGCAGCGACGAGAGCGACGGCCGCGCTGCCGCCCAATCGCAGAAAATCGCGTTTCCGGATACTCATGCCATAGCCTCGTTCGTCCGCCGTTTTCCCATGCAAAATATGACGCGTAAGATTTCTCGCTGTTCCGCAGACAAATTGCAACCGACCTAGGTAGTAGGCGCCGGCAAGACTTTGGTCCGGCTTAATTGATTGCCATACTCGGCGTCCAGAAAAGTCCGAGCGATCGCAAGCCCAGAGTCACTCGCTTCTCCATCTCTGTTATTCTGTGAGGTCAGGAAGCATTTCTATGGAACTTCTCCCCTCGTCGTCGCTTTGTTTGTCGAAGTGCAACAGAGGAAACCCCGATGGCAAACCCGAACGAATCCCCCGCAGTCCAGTCCATGCGAAAAGAGCAGGCAGAGCAGCGGAAGCAGACCCGAAAAGGCGAACTCGACAAAGCAATCGAGGACACCTTTCCGGCGTCCGATCCGGTGTCAGCCACCCACACCTCAATTCCCGCCGGCCGCAGCGACGTCGACGCGGCCGAGCGTGTGAAGCGGGAGCCCGATCCCACCAAGCTGGAGGACGAGTTTCCGCTCGTGGATCAAGCCCTGCGCTCGACCGGTGAAGCTGCCCGCTCCTCCGATATCGATCGCGAAAAAATGTGCGGTCTTCAGAAAGAAGCCGGTCGGATGGCCGAATCCGCTTCGGATCTGGCTTCTGGAACAGCCCGCCTGGCAAAGGCGGAGGCTCGCACATTCGTCCACGACCTCGAGGATCGCATACGCCGGCAGCCGCTGACAGCGGTCGCAATCGTCGCCGGCATCGCCTTCGTCTTCGGTGCGACGCGTTGAGGAGCCAAGTGGCAGTCGGCTCGCTCGATCACCCCGAGAGGGTTCGGCCGGCGGGACATTACGGTGTGGAGAGCCGCCTCCATTGGGACGATTGCGGGCGGGGAATTCCTGAGGCGGAAACTCAGGAGCGTTTCTAGAGCCTGTCCGTGCTTCGACTTCCGGGGGGCATCGTGAAAATTGCAACCTATAACGTCAACGGCATCAATGGACGGCTGCAGATCCTACTGCGCTGGCTCAAGGAGGACGCCCCTGATGTGGTCTGCCTCCAGGAACTGAAGACAGACGACGCCGGGTTTCCACGAAAGGAGATCGAACGGGCCGGCTACGGCGCCGTCTGGCATGGACAGAGATCCTGGAACGGGGTGGCCATCCTGGCGAAGGGCAAGACCCCGATCCTGACGCGGCGCGGTCTTCCCGGCGATCCGGACGATACCCACAGCCGGTATATCGAAGCTGTCGTCGACGGTATCCTGATTGGATGCCTCTATCTTCCGAACGGAAATCCGTTCCCAGGAGCAAAGTTCGATTACAAGCTTCGCTGGTTCCGTCGCCTACACGAATATGCCATCGAACTCCTCGATATCGGGGTGCCTTCGATCCTGGCCGGCGACTTCAACGTCATGCCGACGGAGATCGACGTATACAAGCCGGAACGCTGGCTGGACGATGCCCTTTTCAGGCCGGAAGTGCGCAAGGCCTATGCTCATCTCGTCGCCCAAGGCTGGACCGACGCCGTCAGACATTTGCATCCAGAGGAGCGGATCTACACCTTCTGGAAATACTGGCGAAACAGCTTCGAACGTGACGCTGGGCTTCGGATCGACCACTTCCTGCTCAATCCGGCCGTCGCACCGTGGCTGCAATCGGCGACCGTCCGGCGAAAGCCGCGCGGCTGGGAGCATACGAGCGACCACGCGCCAGTCATGATCGAGCTCGACGTTTCGGGGGCGGAAGCCGACCTATGAGCCGCGGGCGAGGGAACCTGTCATGTCGCCGAGAGTTAGCTTTTACAGCGCCAATGCAAAGGACCTGCCCCACAACTCTCCAACCTGATGTGACCGATATGGACGAAAGCAAGAACTACCTGAACACCGACGAGATCCAGGCCGATGATCAGCTGTCGCCGAAGCCGGTCGAAGGCAAGGATCCGCCAAGGCGGGTGCGCAGAAGCGAGGAAGCCATCGCCGAAGGCTCTGACGATACCGAGCGCGTCCGGGTTCAGCCTCCCGTTGCAAATCCTGATTGATAAACCCATGGACCCTTCTCGAAGTGATTCAGGTTCCTGGCATCACCTCAGTTGCCAGCATCCAGATCGTAAATGCGGCCCGTCAACCAGGCTGGCCAGTCTCGC
Source organism: Rhizobium sp. PRIMUS64 (assembly GCF_023006465.1). NCBI lineage: Bacteria > Pseudomonadati > Pseudomonadota > Alphaproteobacteria > Hyphomicrobiales > Rhizobiaceae > Rhizobium > Rhizobium sp. PRIMUS64. The sequence goes on from NZ_JALBGX010000157.1 coordinate 6,658, forward strand.
TCGAAAAAGGATCTGGCGCTTTCATCGAAAGTGCGGTTCGCACGCGTTGAAAGCCTAATCTCATCGCCATCAAGCCGAACGACGATCTGCTCCTTGCGATGCACTTCGCGTTCCTTTCGGAAACGATAATCCTGCAACGGCCCTGCGCTCGCAAGCGGAAGGGATTCGCCCTCCGAATCGCATATTGCGCGCGCCCCACGGCTGCCGCCTCCATTGCGAATGAAGAAATCAAGTGCGCTGAGCACGGCTTCCGACGCGAGCGCCATATGCCGCCATTGCACACCTCGAACCGCCTCCGCTGCGCGACCATAGGCAATGCCGTCGGCTCGAATTTCAGCGTTCAGTTTCCGCGCTTCGACCAAGGCTCTGCCTACGCTCTCCTGATCGCAGATGATGCCAGCCTTCTCGCTCATTCGTGCCTGCACTGCCAATCGGATTGATTTGACGGTGAGCGGGCTCTCCTTGCGAAGGCCGGCAAGGAGGTCGGCGATGCCCGCCTCTGCGATATCGGCTACATCCCCCGTGGGGTGCCGCTTCGCCCTTCGGCTCGCGCTGATGTGCTCGCCCGCCCGGGTGCCGAAGACCTGCCCGGCATTGAGCGCCGCTCCACCCGGCCTCGTCACGCCGTGGGTGCCCGCCGCTTCTCCAACCGCGTAACAGCCGCCGAGATTGCTGCGGCCCCAGGTATCGACCATGATGCCGCCGTTCATGTGCTGGTTGTTGACCGCAAATTCTAGCGGCTTTTCGGCAATATCGATCTTGTAGCGGCGGTAGAGCTCGATCGCGAGCGGGTTCATATGCTTCAAGCGATCGATCGGCATTTCCTGGTCGGCGCCGGCCTTGCCGAGATATTCGCGGACGTCTTCATCCAGTCTTTCCAGGCTGAACGGCAGATCGCCCGGCACGGATAGGGGATTGCGATTGAAATCCATAAAGACGCGCCGCCCTGCGGCTGTTTCGCTAGCGATGGCAAGGTCGACCAGGCTTGAGCCGAAATCGAGCATGCGCGTCGCGTGAAATGGCCACTGATAGCCCTTGCGGAAGATGTTCGACGCCAGCTCCTGCGTGCTGCGATAATACTCCGCCAGAAAGTGGTGCTCGGCGCCTTCGGTATCGAGCGAGTAGATATGCGGTATGGCCTGGACGTAGGTGCCGGACAGATTCCATGGGAACCCTTCCCTGCGTGTTCCGATCCCGAACTGGCTTTCGGTCAGGTTGACGAGCTGGACGCCTGCCTCAAGCGCCAATCCGAGAGAACCGAAGCAGCCGTTGGGATAAACGCTGTCGCGATAAAGTTCGCCCGGCCCGCCGGCCGCAAGCACGATCACGCCACTGACGAACAGCGCGATGCCCAGCGGGTTCTCCTCCGTGCGGTCGCTGGCACGCATGGCGAGTATGCCGACGACGTGGCGGTCAGCTTCACCACCCTCGGTGAGGATCTTGACCGCGGTGGTCTGATTGAAGAACGGCACTCCAAGCCGGATCGCCTCCTCGGCCAGCACCTTGACCATCAGGCGCGAGGTGCGCGGGCCGCAACTGGTAGCGCGGCCGACTTCGTCATGGTCGGTCTGATATCTGAGCGTTCCGCCCAGCAGATCCTGCGGCAGCGGCAGACCTAAGAACTGAAGCGACGCCATCATCCGGGACGAACCCACAGCCTCGACATAGGCCGTGTCCTCGTCCATTGCGCCACCGCTGCGGATGGCTCGGGCCATCGCCTTGTAATTGTCGCCCTGATCCGCCGTATTTGCAGTGTGAAGGGTCTGCTTGTCGGATCCCGAACAGGCCGAGGTTCCACCCCACGCGCTTTGGCTGACGATGACGACGTCATCGCCGCGCCGCTTCATTTCCACCGCGGCTCGCAGACCTGCCGCGCCGGATCCGACAATGACGCAACCCGCTCGATAGACCGGCACCTCGACGCCGGCAAGTCGGATCACTTCCGAAGGAGCGGGCTCGGTTGGTAGCCGCGGCATGTCGACATCGGTCAGTTCGTCAAGAATTTCCTGCGGAACGTCTATGGTCATCGGCGTTCAGCCAGCGGGATGTCGACCCAGCGCCTCTCGCGAGAAGACTCCATGCATGCGTCGACGATCTGGCAGATGTGATGGCCGGTATCGAATGTCGGCCACATCGGCCGGTTTGCAACGATCGAGCGGATCACCTCGGCCACCTCGATGATCTTGCTTTCATTGTAGCCTAGGCCGAAATTCGGCAGGGGAAGGAAAGCCCTGAAGGTGGGGTTTTCAGGCCCAACGTCGATCTCCCGGAAGCCGCGCCGCCCCGTTCGGTCATCGTTGGAGTAGAAGCGCAGCCGGTTTATCTCGTCATAGGTATAGGCGATGCTGCCCTTCGTTCCATAGATTTCGTAGGTCTGCATGAACTTGCGGCCGGTCGCGACACGGCTGAAATCGACGATCCCGCCAGCGCCGTTCTCGAACCGGCACAGCAGGTTCGTCGCATCGGGATTGGTGATATCGGCCCAGGTCTCATTGCCTGACAGTTTCACCTGCTCGCCATAGGCAAGGCCCTCGACGACAGGCCGGCGCCGCGTCACGACGAGATTGTCGGCGATCAACGAACTGACGCGGCCGACCAGGAAATCCATGAAGCTGAAGATGTGCGAACCGGTATCACCGACGATCCCGGTCGGCGCAAGCTTTCCATCAGCGCGCCACATGAAGGGCGCGTAGGGATCGCCATACATGTCGACGTGCTGGCAGCCGCGGAACAGCTTGATCTCGCCGATTTCGCCGGATTGAATGATGTCTTTCGCCAGATCATGGACAGGATTGCGAGGAAAGGCGTGTCCAACGCGGGTAATGACACCCTTCGCCCGGGCGATGTCGGCCAGTTCCCGCGCTTCAGCGGCGGTGTTTGCCAACGGCTTCTCGCAATAGACATGTTTGTCGGCCAGCAAGGCCGCCTTGGCCACCTGGTAGTGAAGGTGGTCGGGCAGGCAGATATCGATCAGATCGACATCCGGATCAGCGACCGCGAGATTCCAATCCTGAAGAATTTTTGCACCCGGCGCCCTGTGGGCAAGATCCCCGGCTGCCTTCGAGGGGCCTTCGACGAGAGCCACGATCCGTGCAGTTCCGTCCGACACTCCGAAGAAATGCGGAAAGGTCTGATAGGCCATCGTATGGACCTTTCCCATCCAGCCCGAGGCGCCAAGCACTGCAACTCTGACTTCAGACATTGTCGTCTCTCCTCTCGAGATGGCTTACCGGATTTCGACGCGGGCCCGAGGCCTCGCATCGTTGCGTTCGTAGGCGAAGATGGTGGGGGCAAGTGCCGGCAAGCCTCGAATGAGGTCCGATCCTTTTTCGCCGACCATGATCGTCGGGGCGTTGGTATTGCAGGACGGCACGCGCGGCATGACGGATGAATCGCAGACCCTGAGGCCTTCCAGGCCATGGACCTTGAGATCGAGCCCGACAACCGCGTCAGGCCCTGTCCCCATCTTGCAGGTACCGACCGGATGATGATCGGTCTTTGCGTTGGCGCAGCCGTAGTCGAAAAGCTGCTCGTCGGTCATGACCTTCGGTCCTGGAAGCCTTTCAGCCATGACATAGGGCTTCAGCGCCGCCTGTTGCATGATCTCGCGCGCGATCTTGAGCCCTTCCAAGGACATCGTCCTGTCGTGCGGATCGGACCAGTAGTTGGGGTCGATCAATGGGGCGGCAGCCGGGTCTGAGGATGACAGACGGACTGTCCCCCGCGAGCGCGGATGCAGATAGGCGGAATTAAGTGTCACGCCCGCATTCTTGAGCCGCTCGACACCGGCTTCGATGCCCGAACCCAGGCCGAGATGGAACTGGATATCAGGAGAACGGGCTTGCGGATCGGCGTACCAGAAGCCGCCGGTCTCGAAGAGCGACGAGGCGACAGGACCGGTGCGGAACAGGACGTATTGAATCCCCGCCCAAAGTGTCCGGTGGAGTTTTGCAACGCCATCATAGGTGTGATCGCCGGTGCATTCAGCGATGACGAAAAGATCCAGGTGATCCTGCAGGTTTTCGCCGACACCCGGCAGATCGTGGAGCACCTTGACGCCCACCGACCGCAGATGATCGGCCGGTCCTATGCCGGACTGTAAAAGCAGCTTCGGTGATCCGATCGCCCCTGATGACACCAGCACTTCGCGTTCGGCGCGCACGATCTCCAAGCCGCGCGAGGTCACGATCTCGACGCCTGTCGCACGGGCTCCCTCCACGATAATACGGGCGACGCGCGCGCCCGTCCGGACCGTCAGGTTGTTCCGGTCCTTGATCGGGGAGAGATAGGCGAGCGAAGCCGACGACCGGCGGCGGTTGCGCTGCGTGAGCTGATAAAATCCCACTCCCGCCTGCTGGCGTCCGTTGAAGTCGTGATTATAGGGAATGCCGAGCTCCTGCCCTGCACGGATATAGGCGTCGCAGATCGGCAACGGCGCAGCCGGCATCGAGACGCCCAGCGGACCGCCATAGGAGTGATAGTCGTCAGCGAAGCGCTGATTGTCCTCCGCGCGTTTGAAATAGGGAAGGATCGAGCGGTAGTCCCAGCCCTCGCAACCGTCTTCACGAGCCCAGAGATCATAATCCGCCGCGTTTCCGCGTGTATAGAGCTGGGCGTTGATGGACGAGCCACCGCCGATGACTTTCGCCTGTGTATAGCGAAGCACCCGACCTTTCATGTGCTTCTGGGAAACAGTTTCCCATCCCCAGCTGGCAACGCCTTTGGTCATCTTGGCGAAGCCGGCCGGCATGTGAAAGAGCGGATTCCAGTCGCCTCCGCCCGCTTCGAGCAGGAGTACGCTGACATCGGGATCTTCGCTCAGCCGGCTCGCAAGAACGCATCCTGCCGGACCGGCGCCAGTGATGATGTAATCGAATCCCATTTTACTGTCCTGTTGCATCCGGCCTGGCGACCGCCAGCGCCTGTGTCATGCCTGCAAAGTCCTTCGACGCGATGTGATCTGCCACTCTCAGCGCTTGGGCGGCGATGGTGAGCGCGGGATTCACCGCGGCCGAGGTGGGGAGGAAACTGGCGTCGACGACGAAGAGATTTTCGTGATCATACGAACGGCAGTACGCGTTCAGCGGCGCAGTCGCGGGATCGTTTCCGATGCGTATCGTTCCGCACTGATGCGAGGGCGTGCGCTTGTCGAACGGCCTGGACAGCACGATCGGAAATCCGATCGACTTCAGAATCCCCTTCAACTTGGCGACAAGTGCGAGATGGGCGTCCCAGTTGGTTCGTTGCCATTGGAGAATAATCCGGTCTCCATCCACCATGACGCGGCTTTCGGGGTTGGGAACGTCCTCGCTCATCGCATAAAAGTCGATGGCATGGCCTGTGATGAAGCGCAGAAGCCACTCCGGAGCCTGCGGCAGAGAGCCCTTGAGGACCTTTTCAGAGATGCGGCCGAGGAGTTGCACGTTGCCGAGGGGCGGTCCGCCCTCCCCGTCGGAGAGATAGAAGTCGTTGAAGGCAAACGTCTTCTGATAGATGGAGGTGTTCCTGAACCGCGGCGAGACCCCGATGACGGCGGACGCATTGTGATTCATGAAGTTGCGGCCCACCTGGTCGGAAGAGTTCGCCAGACCCTTTGGGAAGCGGTCGTTTTTCGAACGCAGCAAAAGCACGGATGATTGGACCGCCCCGGCGGAGAGGATCACGATCTTAGGCGAAACAGTCACCGTCTGCCCGTTCTTGATGTAGGTCACCTGGTCGATCCGGCTCCCCGCTCCAAGGTCGAGCCTCGTTACACGCGCAGTGGTTTCGAGCCGCACATTCTCGTGTCTCAGCGCCACTGCGAGGGCTGCAGTCTCGGCATCCATCTTGCCGTCCCTTGCGTTTGGATGCGCATCCCATGGCGTGCGTGCTTTGGAGAGCCAGGCGTCAAGATCCAGGCCGAGCGGTAGGGAAAACGGATGCAGGCCTTTCTGCTTGAGGCGCGCCCTGACATCGGCAATCGGCGCCTCGTCGGGGACTGGCGGGTATTCGTAGGCAGCCGTGTGATGCGGTTCGGTGGGATCTTCGCCCAAACTGCCACGGACCTGATACATGCGTTCAGCCTGGCAGTACCACGGCTCCAGCACCTCATACGGAAACGGCCAGGCTGGAGATACGCCCTCGCGGTGTTCGATGACTGCGAAATCCTCTTTGCGATAACGCGACAGCACGGCGCCGTAGAACTTCGAATTCCCGCCGACATTGTAATAGTTTCCGGGATTGAATCCCTTGCCGTTCGCCTCGTACCAGGTTTCCTTCGGTCGAAAATGTCCCCGCTGGAAGATCGCGCGTTGGTCGCGGTTGATCGGAAGGTCGGCGATATGATCGCCGGCTTCGAGGATCAATATCTGCGCGCCGGTCACGGCCAGGCCGGCCGCGACCGTGGCGCCGCCGATGCCTGAACCGATGATGACGATGTCAGGTGAACTGCTCATGTTAGCACCTGGCCATCACACGATCCGCGCCTGTGTTTCCGGATCGAAGAAGACGGCCTTGTCGAGATTGAATGCGAGGCGGGTGTTTTGTCCTGGAGCGATGCCGGTATCGGCGCGCAGGCGGGCGACGACGGATTTGCCGCCGAGCTTGGTGACGGCGAAGGTATCGGAGCCGGCCGGCTCGACCACCTCGATCAGGCAGTCGCCCTCGGTCAGCGAGCGCGCCTTGCGGTCGGCGCCATCGGGATCGGTCAAGGCCTCCGGCCGGATGCCGAAGATCACCTGTCTGCCGGTATAGGCGGTCAGGCCATTGTTGCCTGCGATGACCGGGAGCCTCAGTGGGGCGGCATTCGGTCGCTCCAGCGAGACTTCGAGCCCGCCGGCGCCGTTCTCGACGGTGGCGGTCAAGAGGTTCATTGCCGGCGAGCCCATGAAGTCGGCGACGAAGATGTTGGACGGGCTGTTATAGATCTCGGCCGGCGTGCCGAACTGCTGCAGCACGCCGTCCTTCAGCACGGCGATCTTGGTCGCCAGGGTCATCGCCTCGATCTGGTCATGGGTGACATAGACGAAGGTGGTGCCCATGCGCTGATGCAGCCGCTTGATCTCGGTGCGCATGTCGACGCGCAGCTTGGCATCGAGGTTGGAGAGCGGCTCGTCGAACAGGAAGACCTGCGGATTGCGCACCAGCGCTCTCCCCATGGCGACACGCTGGCGCTGGCCGCCGGACAGCTGGCTCGGCTTGCGGTCGAGCAGATGACCGATCTGCAGCATGTCGGAGACTTGGCCGATCGCCTTGACACGCTCCTCCTTCGGCACGCCGCGGATCTCCATGCCGAAGGCGATGTTGCCGGCCACCGTCATGTTCGGATAGAGCGCATAGGACTGGAACACCATGGCGATGTCGCGCTTGGAGGGATGCAGACCGCTGATGTCGCGCCCGTCGATCTTGATATCG
>NZ_JALBGX010000158.1:0-14016 GCF_023006465.1 Rhizobium sp. PRIMUS64
GTTGCAGTTGCGGAGACAGACTATTATGCCGAGCTTTCGTTCTTGGATTACCGGAAATCTCGGGCTTTAGGGAATGGGCTCGGCATAGTATCGGGCTCGGGATAAATTCCTTTATGCCGAATTCGGCATAACGGAATGAAAATATCCCGCGACTTCATTCCTTGGCCTGCAGGCTCTCGCGAATCCGGCCTGCCGGGGGTGCCGTGGCCGAACTCATCGCCCCTCCCCGTCGGCAAGCGAAATTCCAGGTCGCGATCTGCCAGACCGGTGAGGCTTCCCGACAGGTCAAACAACTGCTGCGCCACAAGATGAACGACATCGCCCTCCCGCTGAATGCGTCCGTTGATCGCCATCATCGAAGCACCGAGCGCAATCCGTCGAGACCGCTCGAATAGCTGCGGCCAGATGACGACGTTGGCGACGCCTGTCTCGTCTTCCAGCGTCAAAAAGATGACGCCTTTTGCCGAACCCGGCCGCTGGCGCACGAGAACCAGCCCAGCTGCCATCAGCCAACGACCGTCACGGGCCGACATCGCCTCCGTGCAGGTGACGATCCGGCGTTCCGCGAGTTCTCGACGAAGGAAGCTGACCGGGTGTTCGCGCAACGTCAGACCGGTATGCCCATAGTCCAGGACGACGTTGTGCCCCTGTGTCATCTGTCGCAGTTCGACCGCTGGTTCCTGCTGCTCCGCAATCGTTCTTGCCTCGCGTTCGGCCGCCGCTGCAAAAAGCGGTAGGGGTTCATCTCTCAAGGCCTTGATTGCCCAAAGAGCATCACGACGCTCCAGTCCAAGCGACGGCAGAAAGGCGTCCGCTTCCGCAAGCTCCACCAGCGATGCGGCCGGAATGCCAGAACGCCGCCACATGTCGTCGACGCTATCAAAGGGCTGATCGGCCCGGACGGCAACAATCCGGGCAACGTCCGCAGTGGCGAGGCCGCGCACCATCCGCATCCCAAGCCGGACAGTATGTCGGTCGGAGCCCTCGATTGGTTCCAGCGTGCAATCCCAACGGGACCGGTTGACGCAAACTGGCCGGATTTCCACGCCGTGTTCCCGGGCATCGCGCACGATTTGGGCGGGGGCATAAAAACCCATCGGTTGCGAATTCACAAGGGCGGCGCAAAAGACATCCGGGTGATGGCATTTGATGTAGCTGCTTGCGTAGGCGATCAGGGCGAACGATGCTGCATGGCTCTCGGGGAAGCCATAAGAACCGAAGCCTTCGAGCTGGCTGAAGGTCTTTTCGGCGAATTCAGGCGTATAGCCATTCCCGACCATGCCGGAGACCAGCTTGTCCTTGAAACGGCTCACGCCTCCGGTGAACTTGAAGGTTGCCATGCTCTTTCTGAGCTGATCCGCCTCACCGCCAGTGAAACCGGCACAAACCATGGCCACCTTCATGGCCGACTCCTGGAACAGCGGTACACCGAGCGTCTTGTGAAGAACGGCCTCTAATTCGGGCGTCGGGTATTCGACCTTCTCCTTGCCCTCCCGGCGGCGAAGGTATGGATGCACCATGTCGCCTTGGATCGGTCCGGGCCGCACAATGGCCACCTGGATCACGAGATCGTAAAAGGTCCTCGGCTTCAGGCGCGGCAACATCGACATCTGCGCCCGGCTCTCGATCTGGAAGGTGCCAAGTGTGTCGGCCTTCCGGATCATCGCATAGGTCTTGGGCTCCTCCTGCGGGATCGTTGCTAGATCGAGATCGATATCCTTCTCCTGGGCAAGGAACGCAAAACTCTTGGCCATGCAGGTCAGCATACCGAGCGCCAACACGTCGACCTTCATGAACTTCAGGGCTTCGACATCGTCTTTGTCCCATTCGATGACCTGGCGATCCATCATGGACGCCGGTTCGATTGGTACCAGATCGTCAAGCCGGTCGTGGGTAAGCACGAAGCCGCCAGGGTGCTGGCCAAGATGGCGTGGGGCTCCCATCAGTTGCTGGGCAAGCTGAAGCGTGAGCGCAAGACGCCGGTCGTCGGGATTGAGGTTGAGTTCCCTGACCTGTTTTTCCCCGACCGCCTCACTCCACGCCCAGACACCGGACGACAGAGCCTTGATCAGGTCCTCGGGCAGGCCCAGCGCCTTGCCGACATCCCGGATCGCACCCTTCGTGCGATAGCGGGTGACGGTGGCGCAGAGCGCTGCCTTGTCATGGCCGTAGGTTCGGTAAATCCATTGGATGACCTCCTCCCGCCGCTCGTGCTCGAAATCGACATCGATGTCCGGCGGTTCATCGCGCTCCTGGCTGACAAAGCGCTCGAACAGGAGGTCATTAGTCTCTGGATCAATTGATGTGATGCCCAGCACGAAGCAGACGGCCGAATTCGCAGCGGAGCCACGGCCTTGGCAAAGGATGCCTTGGGATCGGGCATAACGGACGATGGAAAAAACTGTCAAAAAATAGGGGGCGTATCGCATCGTCTTGATGAGAGCGAATTCATGTCGAATTGTCTTTTCGACATGTTCGGGCAGCCCATCCGGATAGCGCACCTTTATGCCTTCCCAGGTGTAATGCTCCAGCGATTGTTGCGCCGACATGCCGGGGATCAGAGCTTCTTCTGGATACTGGTAGGTCAGCTCATCCATGGAGAACTTGCAGCGCTCGACAATCTCCAGGGTCCGGGCCAACGCCTCCGGATATTGGGGAAACAGCCGCTCCATCTCTTCAGCTGGTTTCAAATACCTGTCGGCATGGCGCTCGCGTTCGAAACCCACATCATCGATTGTCGTTTTCGTCCTGATGCAGGTAACAACATCCTGGAGCTGGCGGCGCGAGGGGTCGTGGAAGAGCACGTCATTGGTGACGACTGTCTTCACCCGGTGCCGAACCGCCATGTTGGAAATCTCGTGCAACCGCATCTGGTCGTTGGGACGACGTCGAAGGCAGAGCGAAACATAAGCCTGGTCGCCGAACACCTTGGCCATCTTCCGAAGTTGGATGGCGCAGGTCTCATCCGGCAAATCGGGAACAAGCATGCCGAGCAAGCCCTCGGCGTAGAGTGCAACGTCTTCAAGGTTCAGAATGCACTTCGCCTTGCCGCCGCGCGACTTGCCGAGGGTCAGCAGCCGCGTCAAACGCGAATAGGCCGCACGATCCGTCGGGTAGACCAGGATCGACATGCCGTCCTGCAGATCAAGGCGACAGCCGACAACCAGCCGCAGGCCTGTGGCACGCGATGCCTCCAGTGCCCGGACGATACCGGCCAGGCTGTTGCGGTCGACGATTCCGAGCGCTTCGATGCCGAGTTCCTTGGCGGTGGCAAACAGCTCGTCGGACGAGGATGCGCCACGAAGAAAACTGAAGTGTGTCGTGACCTGGAGTTCTGCGTATCTCATGCGAACATCCCGTGGATAAACCACCGATGGGAACCGGTCTGCGGATCAACGCCGTCACCGGAACGGTAAATCCAGTAGCGCTCACCCGCCTCATCCTCGACCGTGAAATAGTCGCGGACGGCCGTCCATTCGGATGTTCGCTGCCACCATTCTCCGAATATCCTCTCAGGACCATCGGCACGTTTGACGCGCCTGCGTTTGCCGCGCCAGACGAAGGACACAGGAGGATGGTCGGGCAGCAGGGCGATTACCTCAATCAGCTCCGGGCGATCCATCAGGCGCACCGGCCGGGGCCAGGTCAGCGGCCATGTCCGCCCGTCTTCATCGGCGACCGGCGAGATGCGCTGTACTGAGCGCTCCGGCACATCACTGGCGACTGGGGCTTGCCGATAAATGCGGTGCGTTCCCCGGTTGCCCAGTACATCGATCAGGGAGGTGATATCGATGCCAGTGGCCTCCACGAGACTGGAAACGATCTGTCTGTCGTTCAGCGGCTCCACCATAGTTGCCGCAAGACTGAGTTTCTCGATACCAAAGCCGGGATCGATCTTCTCGATGCGATCATGGAGGATTTTCGTCAGCCAGGCGACATCTCGCACGGGCTTCGCCGTCCCTGCTCGCAGTGCCTGAATCGTGTTGTCGACCCGATGGACAATCAGGTCGGTGCGCCGGACACCTAGCCCCTTGGCCTGCAGTTCGAGACAGAGTGCTGCCACAAGCCGCGAAACATACTTCGCAATGGTTTCCGCAGTGCCGATTGGTTCGGCGAAGGCACGATGGACTTCGATGATCTCAGGACAGCGGATCGGATCAATGGGTTCGGCGACGCGGCCGAACATCTGGTCGAGACGACGGCCGATCTCTGGGCCGAAGCGCAGGGCAAGCGGCGCACGAGGTGTCGCAGCCAGCTCGCCGACGGTTTTAAAGCCGAGCGTGCGTAGGCTCACTATCGTCTCGGCGCTGAACCGCAGCGACGACAGGGGAAGTTGCGCAACGGCATCAGCCGTTTTCCCAGCCGGAATGACCTTGGTTTCCGCCGTCATAGATCGGGCCAACCCGAACGCCGCTCCCCAGGTATCGGCAATGACAGCACGAGCTGGCAGACCGCGTGCGCGAAACCGGTTCACGAGACCGGACAGCATTAGCTCTTCCCCACCTTGCAGGTGGTCGGCCCCTTCCGTGTCCATGACGATGCCATCAGGAGGATCGGTTGCCACAACCGGTGAATATTGAGACAGCGCCCAGATCGTGAGGCGTTCGAGTGCAGCAAGATCGGCCGCCGGATCGGCGTCAACCATATGCAGACCCTGGACAAGTGCCTGTGCTTTTGCGGCTGCCATGCCAACGTGCAGGCCGACCATTGCTGCATTCTGATCGACAGCCGACAGCCAGCGTTTCGAGCCGCTCCGTGCGACAACAACGAGCGGGCTCTCAGCCGGTATGCACGGATCGGCGCGTCTGATCCGATCCGTTGCCAGTGTCGGCAAAAAGACTGATACGACCCTGGGCATCGCATGCACCTATTTCAAAATCCGCACTTTCACCTGCTTTGACCCTGATCAATTCCGCCAACCACCGCGCCCGGCCGATGCCTGGAACCGGAAGCGGCTCCGATGGCAGGACGGATATTCGCCACCGCGTTGCCGCCGCTGTTGGATGTCCAAAGTCTCCGGCCTCGGTCTGCCGCCGCCATCGACGGATCACCATACCGATGGTCCCGGACCCTTCGGCGGCAAGTTGAAGGCGGCGCGAAGCTACCATCGGCAACCGGACCAATTCGGCGACGACGGCCCCAAGTCCTCCGAACCGCAACGCCTCTTCGCAGGCTTCGAGCACATATTCCTCCCGGATCGCTTCGACATAGATGACCCGATCTGGATGAAGGCCGACCTGAGCAAGCGCCGGGGCGAATAGGTCGGGACGAGCTAGGCACCAGACCACCTTGCCCTTCGTCCGTGCAGCGATCCCTGCCACGAACAGGGCAGCCGCAGCCCCGTCGACTGCTCCTGCTCCGCCTCCGGCAAATTCGTGCAACGCCCCGTAAGCCAAACCGCCACCCGGAAGGTGCCCGTCGATGTCGCGAACACCGAACGGCAAGACCGTTTTGGCACGGGCGACCGTCCCTTCGAGGTGCTGGATGCGATCTCGAAGATCGGAAATGATGGCGTTCGCCGCGTTCTGCGCCATACGGAGCCCTTGCCAAAATCAGGTTTTCATCGCGCTCAAAAGCGGATATGTTCTTTGTTTGTTCCTTATCGGAATGTGAGTCAATGTGCGTATTCAGGCGAGCGTTCAGCGAACTGCAACCTGACAAATATCGCTTGAGCCGAAGAACGAATGGATTCAACCGCCTAACAACGGAACAGCCACAGCCGCTAAAATGTCATCGATAAGAAAAAATACCTAAGATGAACTAGCCGTGGTTCGTCCGATGCCGGGTTGAAGAGGAGAAAATCCAATGGCAGAGAATGTGGCCTCTTTCGACGAAAACCTGCAGAAATTGGTGGTAACGCCATTTGACACCACCGCCGAAGAACTGCGCATCGCAGCGATTGGATCGAAGATCGAGTTTGCGAAGAGTGAACTTCAGACGGTCCAAACATATATAGACGTTGTCTACGCAGGAAGGGTCAGGGTGGCGACCGATGACGGCAGTGAGCTGCCCATCGACTGTCTGGCGCATCTCGGGAGCGTCCTTTCAAACTACGAGCAAATGTTGTTCGACCAAATTGCGGACCTTGAATATCAGCAGGAGATGCTGCGCTTTCCGCCAGACAAGGAAGAGGACCTCGAAGATGATGGAATCTCGGATAATTAAGACGCCTGATTAAACCATGGATGCGACACGCGACAACGGCAATCGACAGCGCAAGGTAATTCATGTGGACATGGATGCCTTTTACGCCTCCGTCGAGCAGCGCGACAATCCCGATCTCCGCGACAAGCCTGTCGCCGTCGGCGGGTCGGAGGCCCGTGGCGTCGTTGCTGCGGCAAGCTACGAGGCTCGCAAGTTTGGCGTCCATTCCGCAATGCCGTCGGTTACAGCCAAGCGCAAATGTCCCGATCTGATCTTCGTCAGGCCCCGTTTCGATGTCTACAAGGCGGTCTCGCAGCAAATCCGGGAGATATTCGCCGAATACACGCCGCTGATCGAACCACTATCGCTCGACGAAGCATATCTCGATGTCACCGACAATCTGAAGGGCATGGAAATCGCGACTGAGATCGCGCAGGAGATACGCGCCAAGATCAAGGCAGCGACCGGGCTGAACGCATCTGCCGGAATTTCATATAATAAGTTCCTGGCGAAAATGGCGAGCGATCTCAACAAGCCAAATGGACAGGCGGTGATCACTCCGAAGAACGGCCCGGCGTTCGTGGAGAACCTTCCCGTCAAGAAATTCCATGGCGTCGGCCCAGCAACTGCGGAGAAGATGCATCGACTTGGCATCGAGACCGGTGCTGATCTTAAAGCCCGCAGCCTCGACTTCCTGATCGAACACTTCGGGAAGTCTGGACCCTATTTCTACGGCATTGCACGCGGGATTGACGACCGACAGGTCAAGCCAAATCGCGTCCGGAAATCCGTTGGCGCGGAAGATACGTTTATGGCCGACATTCATTCGTTCGATCCGGCCCGGGCGGGCGTCCAACCTCTGATCGAGAAGGTTTGGACTTATTGCGATGCCAACGAAATTAGCGCCAAAACGGTGACGCTGAAGGTGAAGTACGCCAACTTCTCTCAGGTCACGCGCAGCAAAACCGTGGCGCTGCCGTTTGGATCACTCGCTGACCTGGAGAATGCGGTGAACTTGCTTCTGCAGGCGATCTTTCCGGTCAGCAGAGGCATCAGGCTGCTTGGCGTGACGCTGTCGTCGTTGGAGCGCAAGGCAAGCCAGCGGGAACTACCACAGCTTCTCCTGTTCACGTAGCCGGTGCCAACAGTCACTTGCCCCGTTCCCTGTCATCGTAGCCCGACCATCGCGTTTACGACCTTCTGTGTGTCCGAACCACGAACGAAGCTACGCTCCGCACCCTATTCGAGAGACACAAAACCAATTGTTGCAAAGCGCTTGCGTACTCAAACAAAAGCGCAAAATCTCACGAGAAATCATCTTCTGAACACCTCTTTCGACCCGGATAGCACGTTCCGCACGGTTGTATTATCAAAGAAATACTGTAAATTAAAACCTTAACGTTCATGCCCCAAGCATTCTAATTTGTCGAATACTGTCGCCTCTCGCACGGAGAATGGCGTTTACATTCGCACGCGCCGGAGCGGCCTGAGGGCGCTCCGCTAGCTTTGGAGTTACTTTCGCCGAACCAGAATTTTTGCAGCGACATTCACGCCCATTATTTGCGGAGGATAATGAAATGGCACGTCGGACCGTCGTAAAAAAAACTACGCTTACACAATATCCAAGAGCCAAGGACATATCCGGGCTGAAAAGGCAAAAGGAGCGGTCCGAGAATGGCGACGGCAGATATGAAGGCGAAATTCGGGATTATTTTGAGCGGCGGCGAAAGCGCCTCGAAATCGCGGCGACGACCACAACACCGTTCGGCCAAACCATCGACTGGATGCCCATCAATTCGCAGCCCAGCCTCAAGGGCACCAAGATCGCCGAGCCACCAGGAGAGAACGTGCTGATCGTCATTCCGAAGGGCGAACGCATAGACAGCTTGGCGCGTTTCGAACTTGAAGAGGATAAGGCCGAGCGGGGCCCGGCGGGAACCGTGCCCTTCCTGCGGAAAAATCTCGACGGTTTAAGCTTCAGGCACTCGTTGCGCCATTTGCTCGCCCGCTACGAGAATCCTGGCAAACAGCTGGTCTTGATGAATGGACACCTAGTGCCGCCTCCCAGCGTCGACGGACCACATCGGTACGCATTCACGTCACAATCGCGGCTTTGCTTTGGCGGCGAAGGTGTCCTCTCCGCATTCGACCCCTATTGCGAAAACAGCGACGATTTCTCGCTTATGCAGATCGCTGTCACCAATAGCGACTTAGGTTTTTTGCAGACTGTCGAAGCGGGCTGGCAGCAACGCAAGGACAGCTACGGCGATTGGCACCCACATCTGTTCCTTTACTACACGACCAACGGGTATACCGACGACGACGATGATGTCGGTGGCTACAACGAGGACGTAGATGGATGGGTCCAGTATGACGACCGGGTCCATCCTGGTGCCCTCTCAAGCCCCAATAGCACACGAGGCGGTGCCCAGTTCTGCATGCAGATCAAGTTCCAGCTCTACCGCGACAATTGGTGGTTCATGTGCAATGGACGATGGCTGGGATATTATCCGGCGCGACTTTTTATGGGCAACAAAAGCGTCTTTTCGACATTGGGTGATCACGGCGACAGGATAGCTTTCTACGGCGAAATTTATGACTCGAACGACATGCCTGGCAAGACACGGTCAGATATGGGCAGCGGATATTGGCCTGAGTATGGATGGACGTGGTCTGCGTATCAGCGAAACCTCATGGTCCAGACCTCCCGGGCTGGCGACCTCGACGAATATGATGGCGGCTTGGGGTGGGGATCGGACCCAGATATGTACGACATAGAAACCCACATGCGCAGCGGCGGCACCTGGGGGAGCTATTTTTGGATGGGCGGCCCCGGCGCTTGATCGTTTAGATGCGGGAAGTGCGTAAACCAGCGCAGCTGCTGTTCAGGCGGCTGCGCTTTCTCACCTTCCATTTCAACTTTCCCTGCGTTTCAGTCATAGATCGTCGTATCGAACCAGAGCCTCGACGGCCTTTTCATACTGCTTGCGCTCGAACACGAACGGGCCAAAATTCTCGTAATTCCGGCTTGGCCGGTGGGGCTGGCTGAAGCCATCCCATACAACCTTGTCCTCGTGCAAGCGAACGTGGGCAACGAGTGGCCAGCACCCTACCTCACCACATTCACATGACAGGACATAAATCTCCCCCTGTTCATCGCCTATTACGGGCTCCTCCTGTCCAAGGAAGTAGCTCGGCAAAGGACCGAAGAAGTAGTGTGAGGGTATGAGCCCGCCATATCCACCAGCGGGATCGTTGTAGCCGCTGGTTCGCTCAAACTCAGCGACGAGCTGGTCTAAGCCGACGCCGTCCACGCATGGAAGGATGGCTTCCGCACCTTCATCTGTCTTTTCAAACTTGAAGTTAAGAATGTTTGTCATGCACCTCGATAGAACCATCAAGCGCTCGTGGTCAATTTCACTTTTCGGATTTTTGGCTTGGCCCCAGCGGAGCTATTCGGACGCAGTGAGGTTGCGAAGATCGCGGCATCGCTCGCGGTATGCGGTATCACAGACGCGCGGCCAACATGGAACCAGCCGCATTAATTCGACCGGGCCCCGGCTACCGACAACAAATTGTTGCGAGTTGGCTTTCGGACATTGAGCATGACGCACATGCCACTCCTGTAATAGTTAAAGCCTTGGCAGCTCTGCGTGATGACACATTGATCCTGACACGCCGCGAGCGACGAACCGGAAAACTTAGCAAATGGCTTGCCCATGATTTCCACATTCTTGCTCGTGCGGAAATCGAGCGCAGGACCGAAGTCTTGCCCCACGCGCATAATGTCACCAGCGTCGCCCTTATAGCCAGACACCGCCCCGCTGAACTGAAGCGCCTCTGTCGCCATGCCCTTCAAGAAGCAAACGTTGTGCGTTTCATTAAACGTGAACGCACGGCACCGCTCATTGCCGTCGCACTCTATTTTGCAGTCTTCGACCGTGAATAGCTTCAGTGGCATCTCTGGCAGGTCATAGCCCGGCAGATCGGTATGCTCGAATATCCGCCACAGCGGCGCTTGCGGCTGAACTGGAGGCGTGACGGTGACAGTCGTGGGGGCATAACTGGCCGCTGCATCTCCTCCGAAAGGGACAGGTGCTGAAGCTTGTGCAGGTGCATCGCCCGCCAAAAGATCAATATCTAATCCGATCTGTTTCGCGTCAGCTGCAGTCAGCCACTGCATGGAGGCTGGCGCGGCATCGGTAACATAGACAATGACGTTTGCGCTAAGGCCGAGTTGCTGAAGATACGATCCGACGAGGGCATTCCCTGCGCTACTGACCGTTTGTTGCCCTGACGTGTCACTGAAGACGGCGTGGAAACCGACTTTGGAGGTCGGCGTAATGAACCGGTGCTTCCCCGCCAGCCAAACCAGCCCGCACGAAGAGGCGCATATCGTGTTTTCGGCTACTGCGGTCGAGAAGCCCTTGATCGAAATTGTGCGGCCGATTTCCATTCCGACCCCTGCCAATCCACCGGGGCTGTCCAAGAAGACAACTGCCTTGTTGGTCGAAATGGCGAGGTTCTTAAAACGATTGTCATCGCCCTCCTTGAACTCGCCGACCACAGAAATAATGTAGATATCATCCTTCAGCTGGTCGATCTGGACATCTGCGGCTCTGGCTTGAAACGCACAGATCAGAACCACAATAGCAGAAAGAAATACGCGCACACTCACAACCTAACCCCTTACTACCTCACCGCGAGTAAGCGACTTCTGACTAAGAAAGTCAAAGTAGAAGTTAGACGGAGGTTAACGGCCATAGTGCCGCCACAGAATTCCGTCCAATCAGGCTGTATAACAGACGGATTGCGTAAAATGAGATTGATGGCTCTCCTTGTTGCGGCCCTTTTACTGACGGTCATTCATGCCCAGGCCCAAGTTTATGAGCCGTATGATGGATACGACGAATATGGGGGCTACGACTATGATGATCCCTACAGCCCGTATCCCCCTCCTCCCTACTACGAGCCAGAACCTGGCTATCGGGAACCTTTGCAAGAACGTGGGGAGCCATCGACGCGAATTAGAAGGGGAACCGTCGTCATCGCCACGCGTGAGCACACTCTGATTTACACGACCGCACAGGGCGAGCAGTTCGCCTACCCCATCGCAGTCGGCCGCGAAGGCAAGCAATGGTTCGGAACAACGCGGGTGGTGTCGAAGCGATTGCATCCCGAATGGCGACCCACAGCCAGTATGCGGCAGAAGAACCCACGGCTTCCGGCCGTCGTGAAACCCGGCCCGGCAAATCCGCTCGGAACTCGCGCGATCTACCTTGCCGACGGACTGCTGCGCATCCACGGCACCAACGACCCCTCCTCCATCGGCACCAATGCATCGAGCGGATGCTTTCGGATGTACCGCGAGGACGTCGAGGAGCTTTACGAGATGGTCCAGCCGGGAACGCAGGTCGTCGTCCAACGGTGACCGTTCATCAAACGGTCGCCAGCTCGGCCTTCGCGATCCGAGGATATTCATCCGGTCGGACGTCCTGGCCCAATTTCCAGTTAGCTGCCCACTGGCGAAGTTCCGCCTTCGCCTTTTCCGACCATAGAGATAGCTTTATATGGCGACACCCACTACCAAGATGACTTGGGTGGCACAGGTGGCATATCCTTCCGGATATTCCAGCCAGTTGGAAGGACTAGAAGCGCGATCTCAAAGGCTGCGACTACAGCTAGCTGGGCTGTCGGATGGATTCGGCCCGCCACCATGGCAATGACGCCATAGGCAATCAGAGCGAGACCGGCGCTGTTCCAGTTCTTGAAGCCAATGTCGACGATCCGGCGCAGCCGGAACAGCAGCGTGTAGGCTGCCACAGCTAGGAGAAGAACCATTGCAACGCCATACGCCAACTTGTCCGTCCTCTCGATAAGCTTAGCGCTGTTGTAGCCCAGGAGCAGAAATACTGCGGGGAAACCCATAGGATCAGATTGCCGACTAGATAATGCTTCCGGTCGAGCGGATCGCCGGTTCTGAAGATGAGCCCAAAATCCATCACATCCCCCGGAATGAAAGACCGTATCGAACCACAATGCTCTCAAATTGGAAAGCGGCGTGGCTACCTCTGCAGCAACACTGGGGAGATACACTTTGTTAGAATCATGCAGCTATAAATTGTGGACGCCAATGCAAGGATGGCAAGCATGAAAATAGAGACTGTAGTCAATCTAGCCCAAACAGTTTACGCAATTGCACGTTCACCAGCCGTTTCCGAGTACATGATAGGCGTGACATCACGACCGAACATTTCACGCCGGACAGAATACCATGCCAAACATGGCTACCAACATCTTGTGATCTTGGCCGACAACCTTACCCCGAGCATAGCCGAAAGAGTTGAAGAAGCTCTTCAGGGCTACATTCAACACGCGCCCAATCTCGCTGTCTTCAAAAAATACGAGAGGAGCCGCCGACGGGGACCCTATTACCGGAACTTAGGACGCCGCGATACTCTGTTTTCAGTCTACATGGCTTGGCGTGATGACACCTGATCATCCGTGCTTACGTCGGTCGCGCCGGTTGCCGTTGCGAAGCCAACCATGCCGGTTCTTCGAGTGATTGAAATTGCTGTCACGCCAAGCAATAGCGGTGGCGGCGGGCGACTGCTTGGTAGTTCCAGCCGGGACAGGGCATCAAAATCTCGGCCGTACCTCAGACTTCCAAGTCATAGGCCCTTATCCCAAGGGACAGCAATCCGACATTCAGACGTCCGCTCCTTCAAGCGAAATGCTGGCGAAAATCTCGTCAGTCCCCCTGCCCCACACCGACCCCGTCCAAGGATCGTCAGGATTTCTCATCGAGAAATGGCGGTAGTCATTCGCGCACCGCGACCAATTTCACGGTGGTGTTGAAGTTGGTGGACAAGGCTGCAGGGTCAAGGCCTTGTCCCCGGCCCGGCTCCCTCAAGGAGTTCGAAAAGGAAGTATGGGATGCAAGTGTCAACATTTGGCAGAATCTGACGTGCTGGCTGGTTCGGGATTATTTCGGGACACGGCGCTCCATCGTAGGACAATTGCAGCATTTTGGTTCCCGTTATCAGAAACGGGAACCATCGATGATCGCGCCAAAAGCATCTAATTATCAATTGGATAAGTGGTGAGAGCGTCGGGGTTCGAACCCGAGACCTACTGATTAAAAGTCAGTTGCTCTACCGGCTGAGCTACGCTCTCCCTCTCCGCGGGTGTGACCACCCCGGCTGGAAGTGGGCGGAACATAGGCAGGCGACCCATTGCGGTCAACCGAAAAATTTGCCTTTTTCCGGCGGTCGGCACATTTCTTGCGGGCGCGAAGGCAAATGTCTTGCGCGCGCAAAAAGGTGATTGGCAATCCCGGGCCTGCAAAGCTAGGAACATCACGCAGATTGCAGCCGGAGAGAATGCGTGTCGATTGCCGATATTTCCCTGTGGAGCGCGCTGATTGCCGGAGCGCTTTCCTTTCTGTCGCCCTGCGTGCTTCCCCTCGTCCCGCCCTATCTCTGCTATATGGCCGGCATTTCAGTCGAGCAGTTCCGCGGCGGCGGTGCGGTTGTGGTGGCGCCTGACGTCAGACGCGGCGTGTTCTTCTCTGCCCTCTTCTTCACGCTCGGCTTTGCCACTGTCTTCGTGGCGCTCGGCGCCGGTGCTTCCAGCATCGGCATGGCGCTTCGCCAGCATCTCGACCTCCTGTCGAAGATCGGCGGGCTGATCATCATCGTCATGGGGCTGAACTTTCTCGGCCTCTTTCGAATCGGGGTGCTTGCCCGCGAGGCGCGCTTCCAGGGCAGCGGCAAGCCGGCGACGCTGACGGGCGCCTATATCATGGGCCTTGCCTTCGCCTTCGGCTGGACGCCCTGCATCGGCCCGGTGCTCGGCGCGATCCTCGGCGTT
>NZ_JALBGX010000159.1:0-14016 GCF_023006465.1 Rhizobium sp. PRIMUS64
CGCCGATGGCGACCGGCGATGGTTTGCTGTTGCGGTTGCGGCCGGTTGGCGGCGCGCTGACGCTGTCGCAGTTCGCAAGCCTTGCCCGCTCCGCCGCAGCACATGGAAACGGCATTCTCGAAATCACCGCCCGCGGCAATCTGCAGATCCGAGGCCTTCGGGCTGAGACCGTCGGACAGCTCGCTGCCGATATCGATGCCGCCGGGATCACCGTGCCGGAAGGGCCGGCAATCGAGACATCGCCGCTGCACGGCATCGACCCGGAAGAGATAAGCGATCCGGCCGTGATGGAAATGGCCTTGCGTGCTACGCTCCACGATCTGTTTGCCTCGCCGCGACTCGCGCCGAAGCTTTCGCTTATCGTCGACGGCGGCGGATCCTTCGGATTGTCAGCACTGTCCGCCGACATTCGTGTCGTCGCGCAATTCGGCGCGGATTGGCTTGTCGCGATCAATGGCGACGGTGAAACTGCAATGCCAGTCGCGATCGGTCCTGCCGAGGCGGCGATATCAGCCGTTGGCGAAATTCTGAGCTTGTTGGCGACCCTCGGGCAGGGCAGGCGAGCAAGGGATATCGACGCGACGCTTCTGCGGGCGCGTTTTCCCGCGATGGATGGCATTCAATTCATTTCGTCTCGCGCGGCAGTCATGCCGCTTGCCGGCTCGCACAGGCTTGACGACGGCAAAATCATACTCGGCGTCAGGCCGGAATTCGGGCAGATGAGAGCGTCCGATCTGGTCGCTTTGCTCGATCTGGCAAAGGCCCGTGGCGCAACAGCGATCCGGCTTGCGCCCGGTCGCGGTTTCTTCCTCATCGGGCTTTACGACGATGCAGTGCTGGCTATGCAGATCGCCGCAGCCAGACATGGCTTCAGCAGCCAGCCTGGCGAGAATACCGAGCATATCGCCGCCTGTGCCGGCGCCGGCGCCTGCGGTTCCGCTTTCTACGAGACGCGGACCCTTGCGCGCCGTCTCATTGCCGCAGCACCTGCCCTTTTCGACGGTTCGCTGACGCTGCATCTATCCGGCTGCGCCAAGGGCTGCGCTCATGCCCGGCCGGCGCTGACCCTGACGGGCTCAGCGGAAGGTTATGGCCTCATCCTTAGTGGGCTTGCGGCGGATCTGCCGGACGAACGGATCGCTGGCGGTCGGATCGATTTCGCTATAGAGAGGCTCGCCCGGTCCATCGAAGACAACAAAGACGCTGGCGAATCGACCGCCGCCTGCCTTACACGGCTCGGCGCAACCGGTGTTTCGAAGGCGCTGCGACAGGAATAGGAATGCCAGACTACGATTATATCCGCAGCGGCGATGCGATCTACGAGCGTTCCTTTGCCATTATCCGTGCCGAGGCCGATCTTTCGCGCTTCACCGACGATCAAGCCGAAATCGCCGTGCGCATGATCCATGCCTGCGGGCTGGTCGAGGCAGCGGAGCATTTCCTGTTTTCCGCCGATTTCGTCAGCGCTGCGCGCGATGCGCTGAAGGGTGGCGCGCCAATCTTCTGCGACGCGGAAATGGTGTCCCAGGGCGTCACTCGGGCGCGGCTGCCGGCGCTGAACGAGGTGATCTGCACGCTGCGCGATCCCGCGACACCGGAGCTTGCGCGCGAGACCGGCAATACGCGTTCGGCCGCCGCCATGCATCTCTGGCTCGATCGGCTCGGCGGCAGCGTTGTCGCGATCGGCAATGCGCCGACCGCCCTCTTCCATCTGCTTGAACTCCTGCGCGACGGCGCCCCGAAACCCGCGGCGATCCTCGGCATGCCGGTGGGCTTCGTCGGCGCGGCGGAATCCAAGGATGCATTGGCGGAAAATTCCTACGGCGTACCCTTTGCCATCGTCCGCGGCCGGCTCGGCGGCAGCGCCATGACGGCAGCCGCCATCAATGCATTGGCGAGGCCAGGTCTATGACGACAAGCGGCCGTCTCATCGGCGTTGGCACGGGTCCTGGCGACCCCGAGCTCCTCACCCTCAAAGCCGTGCGCGCCATCGAAGACGCGGATGTGATCGCTTATTTCGCCAAGCAGGGCAGGGGCGGCAACGGCAAGGCGATCGTCGAGCCGCTGCTGAAATCCGGCGTGACGCTGCTGCCGCTCTATTATCCTGTGACGACCGAGATCGACAAGAACGACGAACGCTACCAGAGCCTGATCACCCAATTCTACGATCTGTCCGCCAAGTCGGTCGCCGGGCATCTCGATGCCGGGCTGACCGTCGCCGTTCTCAGTGAAGGCGATCCGCTCTTCTACGGCTCCTATATGCACCTGCATGTCAGGCTTTCCCAGCGCTACCCAACGGAAGTGATCCCCGGCATCAGCGCCATGTCAGGCTGCTGGTCGCTTGCCGGCATGCCGATCGTCCAGGGCGACGACGTGCTTACCGTACTGCCCGGTACGATGGCTGAGACCGAGCTGACGCGCCGCCTCGCCGATACGCAAGCCGCCGTCATCATGAAGGTCGGCCGTAATCTGCCGAAGATCCGCCGGGCGCTGGCAGCGGCCGGCCGGCTTGCTGAAGCCGTCTATGTCGAGCGCGGCACCATGGCGAATGCGGCGATGGAAAAGCTCGCCGACAGGACCGATGGCGACGCGCCGTATTTTTCGCTGGTGCTGGTCCCGGGCTGGGAGGGCAACCGATGAGCGGCAGGCTTTTCGTGATCGGCACCGGTCCCGGCAATCCCGAGCAGATGACGCCGGAGGCTTTGACCGTCATCGACCAGGCAACGGATTTCTTCGGCTACGGACCCTATCTCGACAGGCTGCAGCTCCGCGACGATCAGTTGCGCCATGCCTCGGACAATCGCGAGGAGCTCGACAGGGCAGGGGCAGCCCTCGCCATGGCGGCTGACGGCGCGAAAGTCTGCGTCGTCTCCGGCGGCGACCCCGGCGTCTTCGCCATGGCTGCCGCGGTCTGCGAGGCAATCGAGAACGGGCCGGCCGCCTGGCGCTCGGTCGATCTCACCATTCTGCCCGGCATCACCGCGATGCTGGCCGTGGCGGCAAGAGCCGGTGCCCCGCTTGGCCACGATTTCTGCGCCATTTCGCTATCTGACAATCTAAAGCCTTGGAATATAATAGAAACCCGCCTTGAACTGGCGGCAAAAGCGGGTTTCGTCATCGCGCTCTATAATCCGATCAGCCGAGCGCGGCCATGGCAGCTCGGCGACGCCTTCAAGCTGTTGCGCAACCATCTGCCTGCAGCAACGCCGGTTATTTTCGGGCGCGCGGCCGGGCGGCCGGACGAGCGCATCGCGGTCCAGCCGCTGTCGCAGGCGGATGCGTCGATTGCCGATATGGCGACCTGCATCATCATCGGCTCGGCCGAGACACGCATCGTCACGCGGCCAGGCAGACTGGACCTCGTCTATACGCCGCGTTTCATGGCGGGAGGAAACAGGTGATCGATCGCCACCAGCGCCGCCTCGACAGTTTCGACCGCTTTGACGATCGAGGCCGGAGCGCGCGCCACCATCATCACCTCGATACCGAGCAGGCGGGCTGCCTCGATCTTCGCATAGGTGGCGGCACCGCCGCTGTTCTTGGCGACGATGACGTCGATGTCGTGCTGTCTCAGAAGATCGCGTTCGCCTTCCAGCGTGAACGGACCCCGATCGAGGATGTAGTCGACATTCGCAAGCGCAAGCGGCGGTTCGACGGGATCGACGCTGCGAATGAGATAGTGATGTTGCGGTGCGGCTTCCGCATGATGGGCACCCTGCCGGCCCGTCGCCAGGAAGACATGGCGGGGGGAGGGGCCAAGCGCTTCGATGGCAGCCGGAATGCTCTGCACGTCCCGCCAGCGATCGCCCGGCCGGCGTTGCCATTCGAGACGGCGCAGAGCGATGGCAGCAATGCCGGTGGTCCCAGCTGCGAAAGCGGCATTGGCCGAAATGCGCTCGGCGAAGGGATGCGTGGCGTCGATCAACAGGTCATATCTGCCGGCCTTCAGGAAATCGGCAAGCGCCACGGCACCGCCGAAACCGCCGATGCGAACCGGAACAGGCTGCGTGGCCGGTTTTTCGGTGCGGCCGGCAAGCGACAACAAAACATCGCAATCATCCCGCGCCGCGAGCGCCTCGGCCAGCAGCCGCGCCTCGCTGGTGCCGCCGAGGATCAAGATGCGGGGTCGTCCCATGTCTGATGTCGCTCCTCCGTCAGTCCAGCGCTGGCTGACTATTATCGGCATCGGCGAAGATGGTCCAGAAGGGCTGGGCGAGGAGGCAAAGAGGCTGATCGCGACCGCACCCGCCGTCTTCGGCGGTGCGCGGCACCACGCACTTGCTGCCTCGCTGATCACAGGCGAAAGGCTTTCCTGGCAGAGCCCGTTCGAGCGCTCGGTCGAGGCCATTCTTGAAAGGCGCGGCACGCCTGTTGTCGTGCTCGCCTCTGGCGATCCCTTTCTCTATGGCGTCGGCGCAACGCTCTCCCGCTACGTGGCGGCAGACGAGATGCGCGCCATTCCCGCACCCTCGGCCTTCAGCCTTGCTGCCTCCCGCCTTGGCTGGCCACTGCAGGACGTCGCGACGATCTCGCTGCATGGACGGCCGATCGACCTGATCCGGCCGCATCTGCACCCCGGGCGGCGCATCATCGCGCTGACCTCGGACGAGAATGGGCCCGGCGAACTGGCTGCCCTGCTGACTGCTGCTGGCTTCGGTCAGTCGAGACTTACGGTGCTCGAGGCGCTTGGCGGCGCTCGGGAACGCCAGAGAAGTGCGGTGGCTGCGGATTTCGATCTCCTGGACATCGATCCCCTGAATGTCTGCGCCGTCGATGTTGCGGCAGGGGAGGGGGCTCGCATCCTGCCTTTTGCCGCCGGGCTCGAAGACGAGCTGTTCGAGCATGACGGACAGATCACCAAGCGTGAAATCCGGGCGATGACGCTTTCCGCACTCGCGCCGCGTCACGGCGAACTGCTCTGGGATATCGGCGCAGGCTCGGGCTCGATCGGCATCGAATGGATGCTGGCCGATCCCGGCCTGAAGGCAATCGCCGTCGAACAATCGCCGGAACGGGCCGCACGCGTCGCCCGCAATGCAGCCGCCTTCGGCGTACCGCATCTCGCCGTCATTGAGGGTACGGCGCCCGATGCGCTGAAGGGCCTGCCGGAACCGGATGTGATCTTCCTCGGCGGCGGCGGCAGCGAGCCGGGTGTTGTCGATACTGTGATTGCCGCGCTGAAGGGGGGAGGGCGGCTTGTTGCCAATGCCGTGACGCTGGAGATGGAAGCGGTGCTGCTCAGTGAACATGCCAAACGCGGCGGCTTCCTCACGCGGATCGAAATATCGCGCGCCCAGCCCGTCGGCGGCATGACCGGCTGGCGGCCGGCAATGCCGGTAACGCAGTGGCGCTGGACGAAAGGATGACAAGATGACGGTGCATTTCATCGGCGCGGGACCAGGTGCTGCGGATCTGATCACGGTGCGTGGCCGTGATCTCATCGCCCGGTGCCCGGTCTGTCTCTATGCCGGCTCGATCGTCTCGGCCGAACTGCTGCAATATTGTCCGGCGGGCGCGCGCATCGTCGATACGGCGCCGATGTCGCTCGACGAGATCGAGGCAGAATATCTTCGCGCTGCCGCGGCCGGTCAGGATGTCGCCCGGCTGCATTCCGGCGATCTCTCGGTCTGGAGTGCGGTCGCCGAGCAGGTGCGCCGGCTTCAAAAACACGGCATCGACTATACGATGACACCGGGTGTTCCGGCCTTTGCCGCCGCAGCCTCGACGCTGGCGCGCGAACTGACGATCCCGGCTGTGGCCCAAAGCCTGGTGCTGACCCGCGTTTCCGGCCGCGCTTCACCAATGCCCAACGACGAGACACTGGCGAAGTTCGGCGCGACGGGCGCCACGCTGGCGATCCATCTGGCAATCCACGCGCTGAAGCAGGTGGTCGAAGAGTTGACGCCGCTTTATGGCGTCGACTGCCCGGTCGCGATCGTCGTCAAGGCCTCCTGGCCAGACGAGCGCATCCTGCGCGGCACGCTCGCCGATATCGAGGCAAAGGTTGCGGCCGAACCGATCGAACGCACAGCGATCATCTTCGTCGGCCCCTCGCTCGCGGCGGAAGATTTCCGCGAAAGCTCGCTCTACGATCCGGCCTATCAGCGCCGGTTCAGAGGTAGAGAGTAGCGTCAAGCGACCGCGCGGCTTTTAGACCCGCGCGCTGAGATACTCCATGCTGGCGCGCAGCGCGCCGGCCGGGTCTTTCAGCGCATGCACCTCCGCCGCAAAGGGCTCGAAGGAGAACGGGCCGGTATAGCCCGCCTGCAGCAGCGCCCTGACCTGCCCGGCATTGTCGAGCCGGTCGTCGCCGTCCACGAGCACGCGATGGGAATCGCGCATGTCGGCAACGGAAACGGAGGGATCGCTGACCCCGGAAATGTGAACGAGGCCGGCCAGCTCAGGGAAGGTCGCCGCTTCGCCGGCAAGGTGATGGTGGAAGGTGTCGTGGACAAGCCTGAAGGTCGATTCCGCGCCAAGTTCCCTGATGGCCTCGGCTGCCTCGGTCTTCGAGCGCAGCGAGCAGATCTCGAAACCGAGCGGCTCGACGAGACCGATAATGCCGGCTTCCTCCAGCATCGGCTTCAGCGCAATCAGAGACTGGCGCAGATTGGCCTGCCGTTCGCCATCCGCGCAGCCGGTCCCGTCGTTCTTCGGAACGAGGACGAGCGCCTTGGCGCCCGACGCGCCGGCATAATCGATCAGTTCCTGCGCTTCGGCTGCCCGGGCCGCGTTCCACTCGTTGAAGCGCTGCAGGGCGTTGATCGAGATGATCGTCACGCCATGGCGGGCAGCAGCCTCCTTTATCGTTTCAGCTTTGGTGCCGTCGAGGATGGCATTGCCGGAAAGGTCGTTGCGGATCTCGACGGCATCGATGTCGAGCGATCGGGCCAGCGCGAAAAAATCGTCGATGGCAAGCGACGGCGCGGCCATATGGTTGAGCGCAAAACGGACTGAAGTCATGACTGGTTCTCCTCCTGATCTCCGCGTCAGGGCGGAGCGGTCCTCGTGAATGGGTCAGCGAATCTCTATCGGAATTCGCGTCGCAATCCATCCGTCATCGCCGGCGCCGGCTTTCATTGCTGAGAGAATTTCGAACAGAATGATGGAATTCCATCACGCCTCAGATGTTCTCGGAAATATGAATATCGAAAGGCAGGAAGAGCTGTCCGGGAACAGCCGTTTCGCCGTTTTCGATGGCGCCGGTCATCAGGACCATCAACTCCTTACAAAGTGCGGGCAGGGGGGTGCCGATCGCCATGGCGACGATATCGTCGGCAAGGCCGGCTTTGCTGTCGGGCGTCAGCTCGTTGACCACGAGGACGATCTTGCCGCCGACGCCTTCTTCGCGGAATGCCGAAATTGCCCCCTCCATGCCGCCGCCGCAGACATAGAGGCCGACGAGATCGGGATGTTTCTGCAGCAGCGTCAACGTCGCCTCATGAGTGATCTCAGCAGTCTCGAGATTGATCAGCGTGTCGACGACATCGAACTCAGGCGCATTCTCGCGAAAATAGGAGCGAAAACCGATCTCGCGCAGCTCATGCCCGTGAAAGCGGTGGCTGCCGACGAAACAGGCGACCTTGCCGGGCTTGTGTGCCGTGCGCGCAATCGTCCAGGCGGCAGTACGCCCGACCTTGCGGTTGTTGACCCCCACATAGGCGTCGCGCACGCCCGTGGCGAGATCGGAGAGCAACGAGAACACCGGAATACCGCGCTCCTTCAACTCCTCGACCGCCGTCGTCACCGCCGGATAATCCGGGCCAACGAGAGCCACGGCCTGGTTGCGGGCGCCAAGCGTCTTGATCTTTTCGACGATCGCAGCCGGTGTCGCGGCTGACGGAAAGTCGATCTGCGTCTGGATGCGCGCACTCGTCAGCGCGCGCGCGGCGGTTTCGATCTCGCGCACGAAGCTCTGATAGAAGGGCTGCATCGGCTTCTGCAGCAGGAAGGCGAGCCTGTATTGCGGCAGATCCTCGAAGACGCGCTGCTTGATCAGGCCGACGGCGTGATAGCCGATCGACTGCGCCGCATCATAGACCCGTCGCGCCGTTTCCTCGCGCACGCGGTGGCGGGCGTTGAGAACGCGGTCGACGGTGGCGACGCTGACACCGGAGGCGCGAGCGAGATCGGATATGGTGGGACGGCGCATCGGCGTTCCTGATGGATTCGATCATGAATGCAAGTCATTCGTGATGGTTTTTGATAGATTATATCAAGCCTGCATTGAGCGCTTTCCAAAGTCAACCTATTCTCCCAGGCAAGGGCAACGGGAGGCGGATAATGGCGACCCAGACAAAGAAGCGCGACTACGACCTTCTCGGCGAAAGCGGCCGCACCGCCGTCGAGACGGGGCTGGCGGCAGCCGAATGGTATCACACCGACATTCCGCGCAAGGAGATGAAGGCGCTGATGCAGCGCTCCGATGCGCCGGCGATCCGCGACACGGCCCTCTGGCTCGGCAGCATGGTCGTCCTTGCGGGGCTCGGCATTTATTTCTGGGGCTCGTGGATCGCGCTGCCCTTCTTCCTCGCTTATGGCGTGCTCTACGGCTCGGCCTCCGATAGCCGCTGGCACGAATGCGGCCATGGCACCGCCTTCAAGACGCGCTGGATGAACGATGTCGTCTACCAGATTGCCTGCTTCATGATCATGCGCAATCCGGTGACCTGGCGCTGGAGCCATGCGCGCCATCACACCGACACAGTGATCGTCGGCCGCGATCCCGAGATCGCCGTCATGCGGCCGCCCGATCTCTTCCGGCTGGTGCTTAATTTCTTCGGCATCCTCGACGCCTGGCATGCAATCGTCGACATGCTGCGCAATGCCTTCGGCGGCGTCAGCGCGGCGGAAAAAACCTTCATTCCCGAGATGGAGCAGCCAAAGGCCATCCGCATCGCCCGCATCTGGCTGGCGATTTATATCGCGACGATCGCGGCCGCGATTGCCATGGGTTCGATCCTGCCGCTGATGCTGATCGGCCTGCCGCGCCTCTATGGCGCCTGGCACCATGTGCTGACCGGACTGCTGCAGCATGGCGGCCTTGCCGACAATGTGACCGACCATCGGCTGAACAGTCGCACGGTCTATATGAACCCCATCAGCCGCTTCATCTACTGGAACATGAACTACCACGTCGAACATCACATGTTTCCGATGGTGCCCTACCACGCGCTGCCCCAGCTGCACGCGATGATCAAGCACGACCTGCCGGCGCCGAACCCGTCGATCTGGTCCGGCTATCGCGAGATGATCCCTGCCTTCCTGCGCCAGCTGCGCAACGAGGATTATTTCCTGAAGCGCGAACTGCCGGCCACCGCGCGGCCCTATCGCGAGGAATTCCACAACGAACTGGCCCCGGCCGCGCAATAACGACAATCAAGGGAGGACAAGATGAGCGGAAATTGGATTGAGGTCTGCAACAAGGACGAGATCGACGAGGAGGATGTCATCCGCTTCGATCACGGAGGGCGCACCTTCGCGGTCTATCGCAGCCCGGACGACGAATTCTTCGCGACCGACGGGCTCTGCACGCATGAACATATCCACCTCGCCGACGGGCTTGTCATGGATGAGATCATCGAATGTCCGAAACATAATGGCCGCTTCAACTACAAGACGGGCGAAGCCAAGGGTGCGCCGGTCTGCGTCAATCTCAAGACCTATCCTGTCAAGATCGAAGACGGCGCCGTCTTCATCTCACTCTGAGGGAGGCCGGCATGGCTCATTACGTCATCCTGGGCGCGGGCGAATGCGGTGCGCGCGCCGCCTTCGCCTTGCGGGAAAAGGGCTTTGCCGGCGAGATAACGCTAGTCGGCGCCGAGCCGCTTCCGCCCTATGAACGGCCGCCACTTTCGAAGGCCGGCTCCACCGATGCAAGCGATCCGAAATTCATCGCCGCGGCGGAAAAATATGTCGAAAACGGCATCCGGCTGCTGACCGGCCTGGAGGCAAGGGATTTCAATCCCTCATCCAGGACAGTCGCGCTTTCGGACGGTAGCGTGCTTTCCTACGACAAGCTTCTGCTTGCGACGGGTGCCGCCGCGCGGTCATTCCCCGGCGCACAAGAAGGCAGCCGACATATTCGTTCGCTGCGGACGCATCACGATGCGGCAGCACTGCGCGATGCGATGAAGCCGGGACGGCATATCGCCATCATCGGCGGCGGCTTCATCGGACTGGAACTTGCGGCCACGGCGCGGGTGCTTGGCGCCGAGGTCACCGTCATCGAGGGGCTGGAACGCGTGCTGAAGCGCGGGGTTCCGGAGGAGATCGCCCAGTTGCTCACCGAGCGCCACCGCACCGAGGGCGTCGATATCCGCTGCGGCGTCTCCCTCGAGGCGCTGACTGCGGAAAACGGCAAAGCCCAGATCCGATTGTCGACCGGCGAGGTGATCGAAGCCGATCTCGTCCTCGTCGGCATCGGTGCACGCCCGAATGTGGAGATCGCCGAAAGGGCCGGGCTGGCAATCGACAACGGCATTGCGGTCGACACCTATCTCCAGACCTCTGCTCCTGATGTCTTCGCAGCCGGCGATTGCTGCTCCTTTCCGCTGTCGATCTATGGCGGCCGGCGGGTACGGCTCGAATCCTGGCGCAATGCCCAGGAGCAGGGCACATTGGCTGCGGCCAACATGCTCGGCCTTAACGAGGCCGTTTCGGCGGTGCCGTGGTTCTGGTCGGATCAATACGACATGACGCTGCAGATATCAGGCCTTGCCGAAGGGGCCGCCACGCATCAGCGCCGCGACCTCGGCGCAGGCGCCTTCATTCTCTTCCATCTCGACGCCGGCGGACGATTGATCGCCGCAAGCGGCATCGGGCCGGGCAATGCGGTGGCACGCGATATCAGGCTCGCCGAAATGCTGATTGCAGCGCGCGCCTATCCGAACCCGGCAGCACTCGCAGCCAGCGACATCAAGCTGAAATCCCTGCTGGCCGCCTGAGCTCCCCGATATTTTCAAAGGAATTGATGATGAAAAAACATAGACGCGCAACCGTCGCCGATCTGCTTTCGGAAAAAGGCAAGCGCCAGCTCACCATGCTGCGCGTCACCTCGCTGGAGGAGGCGGAAGCCGCCGAAAAGGCCGGGATCGACATCGTCTCCGTGCCGCCCTCGCTGCTCGGCCCGGTCTTTCGCGAGATCGCCCCCACGCCCTTTGCCATTCCGGGGCTCGAATATGGCGACCATGTCTCGGCCGAGGACTATCTGCGTGCGGCCTTTGCGGCGCTGAAGGCAGGCGGTGACGCGGTCTATTGCGCCGCAAGCCTGCAGACGATCCGGTGCATGCGGGACGAGGGTATCCCAGTCTGCGGTCATCTCGGACTGATCCCTTCGAAGGCGACCTGGACAGGCGGCTTCCGCGCCGTCGGCAAGACGGCGGCGAGTGCCGCCGAGATCTGGCGGCAGACCAAGGCGCTGGAAGAGGCCGGCGCCTTCGCCGCCGAAATCGAAGTCGTCCCAGGGGATGTCGCTGCCGCCATCAGCAGCAACACTTCGATGCTGATGATCTCCATGGGCGCAGGCAGCGGCTGCGACGCCCAATATCTCTTCGCCGACGACGTGCTCGGCGCCAATCGCGACCACTATCCGCGCCACGCCAAGATCTATCGCGACTTTGCCGCCGAACACGACCGGCTGCAGCGCGAGCGCATCGCCGCCTTTACGGAATTTGCCGAGGATGTCAGGACCGGCGCCTATCCGGAAAAGCGCCATCTCGTCGGTATCGACGACGCGGAACTGGAAATCTTCCTTCAGCGGCTGAAAAGCGAGACGGGCAATAGCTGAGGGCAAACGCGCGCTGTTGCCTCGATGATGTGGGAAGCGCCGCAAAGGCGCTTCCGCTCCATTGGCTTCCGTCCCGGCCTGTGTCAGGAATTATCCGTTCGATTCATTCGGAACGGAGTATTCAGTCCCCTGTGACGATCGGCTTTGCGCATGCGGAATTGATTGCGGTGCTCGTCGCGGTGACGGGGGACGAGCCGCGCGTATTGACCATCCATTCCGGCAATGCGCTGCCGTCGGGGCCTTTCGAAATGGGTCATCGCACCCTGCAATCGGGCCTGCGCGAATGGGTGCAGGAGCAGACGGAACACCCCGTCGGCTATCTCGAACAGCTCTATACCTTCGCCGACCGCGACCGGAACAACGACATCCCAGGCGGGCGGACGATCTCGATCAGCTATCTCGGCCTCGTCAACGAGCAGTCGGGTGCCGGCCGGCCGGGATGGCACGGCTGGTACGAATATTTCCCCTGGGAAGACCACCGGCAGGGCCGGCCAGCCGTGCTTGACGAGATCATGGCGCGCCTGAGGAGCTGGGCCGATGCCGATTTGGCAAGGCGCGACCATCGCCATCGCCGGGCGGATTTCACCTTCGGCCTCGATGGCGGCGGCTGGAACGAGGATTTGGCCCTGCAGCGCTATGAACTGCTTTACGAGGCGGGACTCGTCTCGGAAGCCGGATGCGGCGCGGAGGCCAATCTCGGCCTGGCAATGTTTGCCGATCACCGCCGTATTCTCGCAACCGGAATCGCCCGACTGCGCGCCAAGATCAAATACCGCCCCGTCGTCTTCGAGCTGATGCCGGAGAGCTTCACGCTGCTGAGGCTTCAGCGCACCATCGAGGCGTTGGCGGGGCTGACGCTGCACAAGCAGAACTTCCGCCGCCTCATCGAACAGCAGGAACTGGTCGAGGAAACCGGCGGCACGGAAAGCGAAACCGGCGGCCGGCCGGCCAAGCTTTTCCGCTTTCGCCACACCGTGCTCGAAGAACGGGCGCTGGCAGGAACGAAATTACCGCTCTCCCGCAATTGACATATGCTCACCGTGAGAATATCTCTTTGCCTATGATATGCTCAATTGGAGCATAATTAGGAGCCGGTCATGAATTATCCTGTTTCCGCATCCTCGCTCTACGAGCGCGTCAGCCGCGTCATTCCCAAAGCCGAATGGATGACGTTCGAAAATGACGTCGACGCGATCCTCGAGCTCAAGCGCCGCCGCAACGCCGTCATTCTCGCGCATAACTATCAGACACCGGAGATCTTCCACGGCGTGGCCGATATCGTCGGCGACAGCCTGGCGCTCGCCCGCAAGGCAATCGAGGTCGATGCCGATGTTATCGTGCTTGCCGGCGTGCATTTCATGGCCGAGACCGCCAAGCTGCTGAACCCCGAGAAAACCGTACTGATTCCGGATCTCGCCGCCGGCTGTTCGCTGGCGGATTCGATCACGCCCGAGGATATCGCCCTGCTGCGCCAGGCTCATCCCGGCGTGCCCATCGTCACCTATGTCAATACCTCGGCCGCGGTGAAGGCTGCCTCCGATATCTGCTGCACCTCGGGCAATGCCAAACAGGTGGTGGAATCGCTCGGTGTGCCGAAGGTGCTGATGATCCCGGACGAATATCTGGCGCGCAACGTCGCCCGCGAGACTGATGTCGAGATCATCGCCTGGCATGGCCATTGCGAAGTGCATGAACTCTTCACCGCCGAGGACGTGCGCCAGCTGCGCGAAAACCATCCCGGCGTAACCGTGCTCGCCCATCCCGAATGCCCGCCCGATGTGGTGGCCGAAGCTGATTTCGCTGGCTCCACCGCTGTCATGTCGGATTATGTCGGCAGGCAGAAACCGACGCGCGTCGTGCTGCTCACCGAATGCTCGATGAGCGACAATGTCGCCGTGCACCATCCCGATGTCGAATTCATTC
The DNA here is from genome assembly GCF_023006465.1 of Rhizobium sp. PRIMUS64. Taxonomy (NCBI): domain Bacteria; kingdom Pseudomonadati; phylum Pseudomonadota; class Alphaproteobacteria; order Hyphomicrobiales; family Rhizobiaceae; genus Rhizobium; species Rhizobium sp. PRIMUS64. The sequence continues at coordinate 13,712 of NZ_JALBGX010000159.1, forward strand.
GCCCCTGCAATCTCTGCCCGCACATGAAGCGGATCACGCTGGCCAATATCCGCGCCGCCCTCGAGGAAAACCGCCACGAGGTCACCGTCGATCCGGCGATTGCTGTCGCCGCGCGCCGCGCCGTCGAAAGGATGCTGGCGATATGACCGAGATTCTCGAGCATCTTGCCGGACGCACGGTAATCGTCGGCAGCGGGCTTGCGGGGTTGATGACCGCGCTGACGCTGGCGCCCGAACCTTCCGTGATCGTCACCCGCGCGGCCCTTGGCGCGGAAACATCGAGCGCCTGGGCGCAGGGCGGCATCG